>MWTA01000058.1 GCA_002050125.1 Anaerolineae bacterium UTCFX2
TTTACCAGCCTTGGAACGATCACCCCATTCCTCGTGCTAGGCACTCTGTGTTGTGGTAGCTCCAATGCCACGCATACCAGATTGTGACCACATTGAATCTCATGCAAATCGCCAGTCGGCAGGGTGGATCGGCGGCTCACCCCACCCTGAGGGGTCTTAAAGTATCACCCTCGATCAAAGATCGACGACAATTAGCCGCGCCTGCATCTTATCATAGACGCCGGAATACGTGGATCAGCGGCTCCATGCTACGCACTGCCTCACAATCAATTTGCCGCGCTTTTTCCAACTCTGGGACGATCACGTTTAAAGCATGTGGTATTATTGAGAATTGTGTTTTTCAGGCAATGATAGAGCTAATGATTTATTATGCCGGCTGCGAGCGACCAATTGGCTCGTAGGTAGAACGCAGGCGGCTGTTTTGAGGTAAGCCTACATGCATTTTCGAACCCAAACCCCCAATTCGTTCAGCCTGCCGCGCCGCATCCACGGTCTGGCGGGCTTAGCCTACAATTTATGGTGGACCTGGAACCCCGACGCGCAGCGCCTCTTTTCCAGGATCGATGCGGAATTGTGGGAACAAACTTATCACAACCCGATCAAGTTTTTGCGGCAGGTATCGCGGGCGCGGCTCAACGCGGCGACCAACAACCGCTATTACCTTGAGTTTTACGATCACATGCTGCGCCTCTACGAGCAGTATATGCAGCCGGAGCAGACCTGGTTTTCCAGCGCTTATCCGGATTTGAACGACCGGTTGATCGCCTATTTCTCGATGGAATTCGGTCTGCACGAGACGCTGCCGATCTACGCCGGCGGCTTGGGCGTGCTCTCCGGCGACCATGCCAAAGAAGCCAGCGATCTTGGATTGCCGTTCATCGCCATCGGTTTCTTTTACACCGAAGGGTATTTCACCCAATACATCAGCGAGGACGGCTGGCAGGAAGCGCAATACAACGTCCAAAAATTCGAAGATTTGCCGGTTTTGCCGGTGCTCGAAGAGGACGGGACGCCTCTGACGGTTTCGGTCGAGTTGCCGGACCGCGCGGTCCAGGTGCGCCTGTGGGAGGTGCGCGTTGGCAGGGCGCCGCTCTATTTGTTGGACGCTAACCTGGAACAGAACTCGTTTCACGATCGGGCTCTGACTGCCCGGCTTTACAGCAGCGACCTGGATTTGCGCATCTCGCAGGAGATTCTGCTGGGGATCGGAGGGGTCAGGGCGCTGCGCAAAATGGGCTATGCGCCGGCTGTCTGGCACATGAACGAGGGACATTCGGCATTCATGGTGCTGGAGCGCATCCGCGAGCTGGTGACAGACGGAATGACCTATGAAGAGGCTGCCCAGAACGTGCACGACGCGAGCGTGTTCACCACTCACACGCCGGTTCCGGCTGGAAACGATGAATTTCCGCTCTGGCTGGTGGAAAAATACTTTTCGCATTTCTGGCCCCAACTGGGCTTGGACCGCGATCAGTTCATCAACCTGGCGCGCCACGAGGTGAGCTGGGGAGATTTGTTCAGCATGCCGGCTCTGGCGTTGACCCATTCCGCCGGGCGGAACGCCGTTTCCGAGCTGCACGGTCAGGTGGCGCGGAGGATGTGGGCATATCTGTGGCCCGACCGACCCGAAGACGAGACGACGATCACCCACATCACCAACGGCGTGCATGTCGGCACCTGGCTGGCGCGCCGCCTGCGCCACCTGTTCGACCGCTACCTGGGCGCGGAATGGCTGGAGCGCGCCGATGATCCGGATGTGTGGGAGCTGGTGAACAACATCCCCGACGCACAGATCTGGGAGGTGCGCCTGCACTTGAAGCGCAAACTGGCAGCCTACGTCCGCGAGCGCGCCCGGCAGCGCTGGAGGAGCGGAAGCTGGCACCCGATCCAGGTGGTCGCTTCGGGCGTGCTGCTCAATCCCTACGCCCTGACGATCGGTTTTGCGCGCCGGTTTGCGCCATATAAGCGCGCCAATCTGCTCTTTACCGATGTCGACCGGCTGCTCAAGATCATCAACAATGCCGAGCGCCCGGTGCAGATCATCTTTGCCGGAAAATCGCACCCCGATCATGAGGGCGGAAAGATGATCATCCAGGAGGTTTACCGGACCGTCAAGAGATCCGAAAGTGGCGGGCGGCTGGTGTTCCTGGAAGATTACGACATGAATCTGGCGCGTTACCTGGTTCAGGGGGTGGATGTGTGGCTCAACACGCCGCGCCGCCCAAACGAGGCTTCGGGAACTTCGGGTCAAAAGGCGGGCATGAACGGCGTGCTAAATTTTTCGGTGCTGGATGGCTGGTGGCGCGAAGGTTACAACGGGCGCAACGGCTGGGCGATCGGGGAGGATCTGGATTACGCCGATGCGGAGGCGCAGGACGCCGCGGATGCCAAGAGCCTGTACGATCTGCTCGAAAACGAAATCGTACCGCTGTTCTACCAGACGCGCTCATCGGACGGCTTGCCTGGCGAATGGATCCTGCGCATGAAAGAATCGATCCGCACGATTGGACCGCAGTTCAGCATGCGCCGGATGGTGAAGGAATACCTTGAAAGGTTATATCTGCCTGAGATGAAAGGCGAATGTCCGGAAGAGCTGGGGATGACGCCCAAATGAGGCGTCCACCCGGTCGGTTGTCGCCGGCGCGCCGCGGCAAATCATGATTTAAGGAAAAGATAATGGAAACGATACTATCATGGTCAGCCTGGCTATCCGCCGGCTTGATTTTCTTTTTACGCGTCAGCGATATGACGCTGGACACCTTGCGCGTGCTGGTGATGATGCGCGGCAAGAAAAGCGTCGCCTGGCTGCTGGGACTTTTTCAGTCGCTCATCTTCGTGCTGGCGATCACCTCCGTGTTGAACAATCTGGATAATCCGTTGAACATTCTGGGTTATGCGAGCGGTTTTGCGACCGGGGTGGTGGTTGGGATGCTCATTGAGGAGCGGCTGGCGTTGGGGCATGTTCAGATCAGCATCGTGAGCTCCAGGCGCGGCGCGGCGATTACCGAGCGGCTGCGCGAAGAAGGCTTTGCGATCACCGAGATCCCGGCGCGCGGCAAAGACGGCATGGTATCGCTGCTGAACTGCAGCGTGCTGCGTAAAAACGTCAGACGGGTGCAGGAGATCGTAAACGAGGTGGACGAGTCGGCGTTTATCACGGCTGAGGACGTGCGCCCGGTGCGGCGGGGCTTCTGGCGCGCCTGACAGCCGAAGGCTGCCGCAGGCTCGCCAGGGCGCCGTCAGCGGCGGGTCTTGAAATCCGGCGCCGATCCAAGGGGGCAATTCAAATCGAAATATTTGTGATATTAATCACATGTCCTAAATGACAAAGGCACGTTGACAGGCTTCCCGAAAATCTTTACCATCTAAGTAATTGTTGACGAGACTGGTAAAGGTTATGGGTGGCTTATGTTTAAGATCAATCGTCGAACAGATTATGCGGTGCGGGTGATGTTATGCCTGGCTCGGCGTCCCCCCGGCGCGCGCCTGGCGACGCAGCGCATTCAGCAAGAAATGCGCATCCCACGCGCGTTTCTGCAGCGCATTGTTGCAGACCTCGCGCGGCTGGGGTTGGTGAACACCTTCGCGGGACCCAACGGGGGGTTAGAGCTGGCGCAGCCGGCAGCCGCGATTAATTTGCGGCACATCTGGGAGGCGGTTGAGGGACCGCTGTTGATCTCGGATTGTCTGGAGGGGGAGGCGGCGTGTCCGCTGGAACCGGGCTGCCCGGTCAATCAGCGCTGGCGGCGGCTTCAAGCGCTGATCGGGCATGAGTTGGAATCGATCACGCTCGCAGAATTGGTGGAAGAGGCGCAGCGGCTGCCACAGGCGCCGGCTTTGGTGTCATTAACCCGGCTGGCGCAAGTCTCAGTTGGCGGCGCTCATTAATAGCGCGGCTGTTACGCTAGAGGCGTGAGTTCATATTATTTCATTCTTGGGGAGGCGCGGATGGAGGGATGCCAGACACGACATAGGACAGCGGTTTCTTCAAAAAAATCAAAGCGCTTGTTTACATAAGGAGACTATTTTATGGATGCAGTTACCCTGGGGCGGCTTCAATTTGGGATCACGACCGTCTATCATTTCTTCTTTGTGCCCTTGACAATCGGTCTCTCGTTCCTGGTTGCATTGATGGAAACGCTCTATGTGCAGTCAGGCAGAGAGGTCTATTTGCGGATGACCAAGTTTTGGGGCAAACTCTTCGTGATCAACTTTGCGGTTGGGGTGGTGACCGGGATCGTCCAGGAATTTCAGTTTGGGATGAACTGGTCGGAGTATTCCCGCTTTGTGGGGGATATATTTGGGGCGCCGCTGGCGATCGAGGCGCTGCTGGCGTTCTTCCTTGAGTCCACCTTCATCGGCATTTGGATCTTTGGCTGGGATAAATTATCTAAAGGTCTACACGCCGCGGTGATGTGGGTGGTGGCAATCGGGGTCAATGTTTCGGCGTTTTGGATCCTGATTGCGAATGCATTTATGCAGCAACCGGTGGGTTACGTTCTGCGCCACGGGCGGGCGGAGATGCAGGATTTCCTGGCGCTGATCTTGAACCCAACCTCGTGGGTGATGGTGCCGCACACGGTTGCCGCCGGTTTTGTAACGGCTTCGTTCTTTGTGATGGGCATCAGCGCCTATTACCTGTTGCGCCGCCAGCACGTTGACCTGTTTAAACGCTCGTTTCAGATTGCGGCGATCGTGGGCGTGGGCGCGGCGACCCTGGTGGCGCTGTATGGGCACAGTCAGGCTCAGCACATCGTCGAGGTGCAGCCGATGAAAATGGCTGCGGCAGAAGCGTTGTGGCGAACGGAAGAGCCGGCCTCTTTCTCGCTGCTCACGATCGGCGACCTCTCCCAAAGGGAGGAGGTTTTTTCGATCCGTCTGCCGCGCATGCTCTGCCTGTTGGCGTATAACAATTTGAATTGTAAAGTGCAGGGTATCTACGATCTGCAGGAACAGTATGTGAACCAGTTTGGTCCCGGGGATTATTTTCCGCCTGTGGCGGTGATTTACTGGAGCTTCCGCATCATGGTGGGGATTGGGTTCATACTGCTCGGATTAGCGCTCTGGGGCGTCTTTCTGGTGATGGGCGATTTGTTCGAAAAGCGCCACCGTGGGTTGCGGCTGTTCGTCTGGGCGATCCCGCTGCCATACCTCGCAAACGCTTCTGGATGGATTATGACCGAGATGGGGCGTTTCCCCTGGGTGGTGTACGGTTTGATGAAGATCGAAGACGGCGTTTCTCTGGTCGTGCCGGGAGGGAGTGTGCTGTTCACCACGTTGCTCTACACGCTGGTCTATGGCTTGCTCATGGCTGCGGCGATCTTCCTCTGGACCAAGTTTATCAAAGCCGGTCCCGAACCCGCCCCAACCGGTCATGAGCCAGAAGCGGATTTTATCCCGACGCTGGCTGGCGCACAGGATTAGCTCAGGAGGTCAAAATGTCGCTCAATACCTTGTGGTTCATTTTTATCGCTGTGCTGTATATTGGTTTCTTTGTGCTGGAGGGTTTTGATTTTGGCGTGGGAATTTTGCTGCCGTTCCTAAGCCGCGATAAAGACCCGCAGCAGGTGGATGTCAAACGCCGCCTGATGATCAACACCATCGGTCCGCACTGGGATGGGAACGAGGTCTGGCTGTTGACTGCCGGCGGCGCGACCTTTGCGGCTTTTCCCCACTGGTACGCAACCTTTTTTAGCGGGTTCTACTTGGCGCTTTTCATTTTGCTGCTGGCGCTGATCGCGCGCGGGGTGGCGTTTGAGTTCCGCGGCAAAGACGATGCGCCGCGCTGGCGCAGCCTGTGGGACTGGTCGATTTTTCTGGGGAGCCTGGTGCCGGCGCTCCTGCTGGGGGTGGCTTTTGGAAACCTGGCGCGCGGCGTCCCGATCGACGCGAACATGCAGTACGCCGGCGGTTTCTTCAACCTGCTCAATCCGTATGCGCTGCTGGCTGGGGTCACTGCGGTGGTTGCGTTTGCGCTTTACGGCGCGATTTTCATCGCTTTGAAAACCGATGGCGAGATCCGCCAAAAGGCGCACGCCCTGGCGGGGAAGCTGTGGATTGCAAGCGTGATCGTCATGGCTGCGCTGCTGGTATCCACGTACTTCCAGACCGACATCCTGGACAAGCTGGGGGTTAACCCCGGCGTGGTGCCGATCGTTGGGATGGCAGCCATGCTCGCGGCGGGCTACTTCATCCATAAGCGCATGGAAGGGTGGTCTTTTGCCATGGTAGCGGTTGGGATCGCGTTTACGGTCGCGACCATGTTCTTGATCCTTTATCCGCGGGTGATGATCTCCAGCCTCGACCCGGCGTACAGCCTCACCATCACCAACGCTTCTTCTTCGCCTTATACGCTCCGGGTGATGACCATCGTGACGCTGATCTTCCTGCCGGTGGTGTTGATTTATCAAGCCTGGAGTTACTGGGTGTTCCGCAAGCGGCTGACGGTTGAGTCGCGCCTGGTGTATTGATGCATCTCGACCCGCGCTTGCTGAGGCTCGCCTGGCAGAACCGCTCTGCCTTGCTCTTGTCCGTGCTTCTGGGCGCCTCAGCCGGCGTACTGGCAATCTTACAGGCTGGAATTCTCAGCCGGGTGGTGGGTCAGGTTTTTCTGGACAAGCAGCCCCTGGCGCAGATTTCCAGCCTGTTTTTTTTTCTGCTGGCGGTTCTGATCCTCCGCCCGGCGCTCGGCTTTGGCAGCGACCTGGCGGCTCAGCGAGTTGCGCGCACCGTCAAATCGTGGTTGAGACGCCGGTTGTCTGCCGCGCTGCTCGAGCGGGGTCCGGGGTATACGGCGCAAGAGCAAACCGGCGAGCTGACGCATACGCTGGTAGAGGGCGTCGAATCGCTCGAGGCGTATTATAGCCAGTATCTGCCGGGCGCAGCGCTGGCAGTCAGCGTGCCAACTGCGATTCTGGTCTATGTGTCCTGGCTGGATCTGGTCTCAGGGCTGGTGTTCTTGTTCACCGCCCCCATAATCCCCCTTTTCATGGTGTTGATCGGCAGCCTGGCGCAGGCGCTCACCCGCCGCCAGTGGCGCACGCTGAGCCGGCTGAGCGCTTATTTTTTGGATGTGCTGCAGGGGCTGCCCACGCTCAAGCTGTTTGGGCGCAGCCGCGATCAGGTCAAAAACATCGCGCTGGCGAGCGAACAGTTCCGTCAGACGACCATGAGCGTGCTGCGAATAACCTTTCTCTCCGCGCTCACGCTCGAAATGGCGGCAACCCTCAGCACGGCGGTCGTGGCGGTGCAGATTGGGCTGCGGCTGCTTTACGGGCAGATCCCGTTCGAGCAGGCTTTCACGGTCTTGCTGCTCGCGCCCGAGTTTTATGCCCCGCTGCGGATGCTCGGCGCGCGCTTTCACGCCGGAATGGCTGGCGTGGAGGCTGCCCAGCGGATTTTCGCCGTGCTGGACAGCCGGACGCTGAATAAACCCGAACACACCGGAGAAAAACTCGCGGCGGTTCAGGGGAGTTCTGAGAGCCTGCACTTCAACCAGGCAATCCGGTTCGCAGATGTGCACGTGAGCTTCGAGGAGAGCCGCCAGGCGCTGCGGGGAGTCTCGTTTGAAATTCAGCGCGGCCAGCGGGTGGCGTTGGTCGGTCCGAGCGGCAGCGGCAAGAGCACCATTATGGGCTTGCTGCTGCGCTTTATCGCGCCGGATGGCGGTGCGATCACGCTGGATGGTAAGCCGCTGGAAGACGTTCCGCTCCACGCCTGGCGCGGGGGGATCGCCTGGGTGCCGCAAAGACCGTATTTGTTCGCCGATACTGTGGAAGCCAACATCCGCCTGGGTAAGCCGGAGGCGGATATGGACGCGGTGTTTGAAGCTGCCCGGCTGGCTGAAGCGCATGATTTTATTTGCGCTCTGCCTGAGGGGTATGCGACCCGAATTGGCGAGCGCGGCGCGCGGCTGAGCGGCGGCGAGGCGCAGCGCATAGCGCTGGCGCGCGCATTTTTGAGGGATGCGCCGCTGGTCTTGCTGGATGAGGCGACCGCCAATCTGGATGTAGAGAACGAAGCCAGGTTGAACCTGGGGATCGGACGGTTGCTGGAAGGGCGCACGGCGCTGGTAATCGCCCACCGTTTGAAAACGATCCGGGAAGCCGATCAGGTGCTGGTGCTGGAGCAGGGGGAAATTCGCCAGTCGGGGGCGCCTTCAGAACTTGCCGGTCAGGCAGGTTTGTTCCGGCGCATGCTGCTGGCGTCGCAAACTCCAATCTCGGACGGCGCGCGGGTGGGCGGGCGGGGGCTGGTTGGCGCAGATCGGGGCACGCTGGCGCTGTCACGCAGCCCAACCTCGCTGCAAGCTTCAAGCCCTCCGCAGACCGAACCCGCGCCGCGCAGCCCCAGGTTAGTTCGCCTGATGCGGTTGGCGTCCGGGATGTGGGGTTGGGGCGCGCTGGCGGCGTTGGCGGGCGCCGCGACGGTGCTGTGCGGGGTGGGGCTCATGGCGACCTCCGCGCTGATCATCAGCCTGGCAGCCTTACACCCCTCGATTGCGCTGCTGCAAGTTCCGATTGTTGGGGTGCGTTTCTTTGGGATCGGGCGCGGCGTCTTTCGCTATTTGGAACGCTACCTTTCGCACGAGGCGACCTTCCGGCTGCTGGCTGAATTGCGGACGTGGTTCTATCAGGCGCTGGAACCGCTGGCGCCGGCGCGGTTGATGCGTTATCGCAGCGGCGACTTGCTGGCGCGCATTTTAAGCGACATCCAGTCGCTGGAGAATTTTTACGTGCGCGCCCTGGCGCCGCCTCTGACCGCGGTGTTGGCGCTGGCGGCGGTGCTGGTTTTCGTGAGCAGTTTTTCGCTCCAGTTGGGGCTGGTCTTGCTGCTGTTCTGGCTGGCGGCTGGGATCGGGCTGCCATTGTTGGCGGGGCAGCTGGGCAAGCAGGCTGGTTTTCAACTCGTCGAGCGGCGTTCCGATTTGAACAGCGCGGCAGTAGATTTTATCCAGGGGCTGGCGGATCTGCTGGCATTCACGCAGGGCGAACAGGCGTCTCAGGATTTGGAGAGGCGCAGCCAGGCGCTTTTGAATGCGTTGCAGCGCCTGGCGGCGATCGCCAGTCTGCAAAATGCCGGGATGAGTTTGTTGGCTAATCTGGGGATGTGGAGCGTGCTGGTGTTTGCCATCCCGCTGGTCAACGGAGGCGGGTTGCAGGGGGTTTATCTGGCGGTGCTGGCGCTGGCTGCGCTGACCAGCTTTGAGGCGCTCAACCCTCTGCCGGTTGCCGCCCAATACCTGGAAAGCAACCTGCAAGCCGCCCGCCGCTTGTTCGAGATCGTCGATGCCGAGCCGGAGGTCCGCGATATCGCCTGGCCGCACTCGCTTCCGCTGAGCTTCGATCTGCAGGTGCGCAATTTATGCTTCAGCTATCCGGACGGGACGGCTGCGCTGGAAGATATCACATTCGACCTGCCTGCCAGGAAGCGCATGGCGATCGTCGGCGCCAGCGGGGCGGGCAAATCTACGCTGGTTAACTTGTTGCTGCGCTTTTGGGATTATCAGGATGGCGAAATCCTGCTGGCGGGGCGGCGCTTGAAGGATTATGCTCAAGAAGGGCTGCGCGCCCGCGTTGCGGTCGTGCCGCAGACCAGCTATCTGTTCAACGCCACGTTGCGGGACAACCTGCGGATTGCCAACCCGCGCGCCAGCGACGAGGACATTTTTCGAGCAGCCAGCCTGGCGGGGATTCATGAGTTCATCCTGGGGCTGCCCCAGGGTTACGATACCTGGGCGGGCGAGCACGGGTTGAAGTTGAGCGGCGGAGAGCGTCAGCGGATCGCGCTGGCGCGGGCGCTGCTCAGACAGGCTGCATTGTTGATCCTGGATGAGGGGATGGCGAACCTGGACGCGCTCGCCGAGTTGCAGGCGCTCCAGGCGGTTTTCCGCGCGACCGAGGAGCAATCGTTGTTGATGATCACGCACCGGCTGGTGGGCATGGAGCTGATGGATGAGATCCTGGTGATGCAAAAGAGTCGGGTGGTCGAGCGCGGCGCTCACCAGGAGCTGCTGGAGAAGGGCGGGTTGTATTACCGGATGAACGAGCTGACTGAAGCGCTGGTTCCAGCTAAAACTTCAGCCAAACGGTCGGGGTAGTCGGTCATCAGACCGTCCACGCCCCAGGCGATCAAACGCTGCATATCCGGGACCTCGTTGACAGTCCAGATATGAACCTGCAAGCCGCGAGCGTGGGCGCGGCGGATAAAGCGCGGCGTGACCAGGCGCAGACGCCCCGCGTATTCGGGGACCTGAAACGCGCGGGCAGGTGAACGAAAGAACCGATCCAGAAACAAACGGCTCAAAACCAGGAAACGGCGGGTCTCAGAGACGCCCGCTGCGGTCGCGATAGCGGGACAGACTTGGCGGAAAAGCTCGAGTTGGCGGTCATGAAATGACCCCACTGTCACCTGAGCGAGAAGGTTATATTCGTTTAGCATCTTACAAAAATTGTGCACAACCGGGGGATCCTCCGGCTTGATGTCGATGTTGAGCCGCGCGTTCGGGAACGCCCGAATGACCTCGGCGAGGGTCGGGATCGTGACCCCCTGACCGCGAAATGGAAAACTCGCGCCGCCGTCGGCGCTCCAGGTGTAGCCGGCGTCCAGCTTCTTGATATCCGCCAGGCTCAGATCGCAAATGCGACCTTGACCGTTCGTGGTCGTGTCAACAACCGGATCGTGACGCACTACCAGCACATTGTCGGCTGTGCGGTGGATGTCGAGTTCGAGCACGTCCGCGCCGAGCTTCAGCGACTGCTCGAAGCCCAGCAGGGTGTTCGAGGGCCAGCGCCCTTCTCCGCCGCGATGGGCGAACAGCAGCACCGGGCGCTCAGAAGGTGAAACGCCCGTTTTGATAGACGACCTCTCCATCGAGGCGCATCTCGGAATCGCGGCGCATGTCGCAGATCATGTCCCAATGGATGATGCTTTTATTGCGGCTGCCGGTCTCCGGGTAGCCGGCTCCCACGGCGATGTGGAAGCTCCCGCCGATTTTTTCATCGAGCAGGATGTTGCGGGTGAACTGGTCAATCTGGTAGTTGAGACCGATGGCGAATTCGCCCAGGTAGCGCGCGCCCGGGTCGCTGTCCAGCATGCGCAGCAAAAAGTCCTGGTTCTTTTCCGCAGCGGCTTTTACGACGCGCCCATTCTCAAAGGTCAACTCCACGCCCTCGACCAGGATGCCCATATAGATCGCCGGATACGTCTTAGCTTTTTGGCTTGTGCTCCATGACGATATCATGGATTCTCTGGGATGCTTCCTCTGGATTTTCATGCTCCCATACTCGAATAACTGTCCATCCGGCTGCTTCCAAGCGACTCGTTGTATCCAGGTCGCGTTCCTGATTCTGTTTGATTTTCCGAGCCCAGAATTCAGCATTGACTTTCGCTTGTGTTCCGTGAACTGGACAGCCATGCCAAAAACATCCATCAACGAAAACAGCTACTTTTGCAGATCGGAAAATAATATCTGCTTTTCTATTTAAATTATCGACGGGTTTCTTGTCAAGTCGAAAACGAAGACCCTTGCGATGAAGCGCCGAACGAAGTGCCTTCTCTGGAGCAGTATCTCGTGGCTTGGCAGCTTTCATTCTAGCTAAAGCCGCGTCGGATGATGGAGTCGGCTTGGGGATTCTCTCACTGCTTACCGTTATTAGCTTTCTTGGCATAATCAAACAACTCAAGGGGTCGATAATAATTTTTGTACCCTTGCTCTGATGTTTTCGTACACCGTCGTCAACTTCTGCTTTGCCAAATCGGTTAGCAAGGCTGTATGTGCTACCGCATCTCGCATAGGTTTGTATGCTGTTGCGTCCCTCGACAATCCTGCATCTTTCACAGGATCTACCCTGTCTACCAAATTGGCAAGATCATCCATCGACAAATAGCTCAAGTCGCTACTAGAGCGTCTAATATTTATGCTGACGTTTGCCCTGTTCTTACTCTCGCTTTCTCTATTTCTCCACTTATCTCTCTCTTTCTCGGCTTCTGGCGAGAGTATAATTTTCTTGTCCTCGATGTATTTTCTGATCAAGTTCTCCGAGATAAAGCAGTCGGCGTAAGAAGAAAAATTAAACTCTGCGTCCTCGGCTAATTCGTCCACCCAATTATCGACTTTTCCCTTTTGCGTTGACTCCTCTGGCAACGAATAATCTTCGGAAACAGCATTGTACAATTCCCTTGATCTCCTTGCTCTTATTGCTAAGCGTTGATTTTCGCCATCGCCTGTCTGCCTGTGTTTGATTCTCCACTCGTCCCACTGATCGGCAATGTGTCGCATTACTTCATTTTGAAGAATCCTCAATAGCTCTTTGAATTTTGGATCGTCTGCAACGATACCTTCTCGATTACTAGTAAATCTGTCAATCTCATCATCCAACTCATCGAAATGGATTTGACCGTACAAATAACTTTCGTAGACTCGTGCAGTAGAAATATGCCGTAATAGATCCCTTTCTCGCAGCCTGCCGTTGACAAAAAGATCAACACCGACCTTCTCCTCGGTTGTAAAAATCTTTAGATCTCTTGGTTTTCGTACGGATGCAATGAAGCCCCTGAATATTGATGAAGTAGTAACGGGTGCCTGTTCCTTGAGTGTTGGTGGAACAAGGTTCTGACTAATATAGGGATCGTCGAAATCATTGATATTCCAGAGGAATTGGGTGCTCTTCGACAGATCATCAAGATCATCGAGGGTGATCGGCTGATCACCCTCGTATATTTTGAAGCTATCGTCCATCAAAGAGAACCTGAAATACAAAGCCATCACTTTTCTGATCTGATCGACACTATTCTTGACTCCCTCGGTTATATCCTCGAAGTAGATTATTGTTCCATGATCATGCCCTTTTTGGTATTGCCGGAAGAACGATTCGTCGATTCTGTCCAATGGATATCGATCAGGTGTCAGGTCGTTCTTTATGGCATCATCCAAACCAGAATTGTCGATAACTCCACCCACATACTCATCCTCTGGTGACTTTCTCGTCAATATACTGACCTTTTTGGCAAAGGAAAGAAGAGCAATCTTCCCAATGCCTTTTCTGCCAATGTACGGTCTTTTCTTTATGGACCTTGAGCCTTCTCTCCTTTTCGAATAACCAATTCTCAAGAACTTGTTCTGGAAATCTTTAGCATCCATCCCGTCGCCATCGTCTTTTATGATGAGCGAGTTTCGTTCTCTATCTATGTAAATCCAAACGTTGTTCGCATCTGCATCCCACGAATTCGATATCGCTTCCCCCAGCACGGTCATAAAGCTTCGGTACAAATTCCTCCCCAGATGGTTCAGAACGCTCAAGGAAATCTCGAAAGTGAACTGGTTCTTAGCTTCTATCATTATGCACCTCAAGGTGATTCAAGATCGACTCGCCTATGACGACAGCCAGTTTTACGGGAACTGCGTTTCCGATGTAGGCACTTAGCCTTTTGAGCAAGATATCCTTTTTGCTCTCGTAGAATACGAAGTCTTCGGGAAATGTCTGCAATATAGCTGCTTCTCTCATCGTCAGAGCCCGATTCTGTGTTGGATGGCCGAAACGTCCGGTACCATAATTGTAGAATTGTGTAGTAATGGTGGGGGAAGGCTCATCCCAAGCCATCCTCCCGTATACCGCATTATAGGTTCTTCCTGTCTCCTTTTTATGACATTCTAATTGCAAATCCTCGCTCCAGTCGAGCCACGTTCCGTTTGGCTTGGAAGCCTTGATCCTCTGCAAATTGATAGGAGATAGTTTCGATGTTCTATGTAGCAGGTCACTCTTGCATTCCTCTCCTGCTTCTACTGGAGGAAGATGCTTTATTGCCTGCCTCAAAGTAACGTATTCTCCTTTGGAATGTGTTTTGTGAAGCAAAGATATCTTTCCATATTTTGACGCAAGCAAGACTAATCTTCGCCTCTTTTGCGGAATTCCATAGTCAGGACAATAAACGTTAGAGTACGTAACGTAATACTCACTCAGTTCCAGAAAGGCGACGAAATCTTCAAATATCTCCTGATTTGCTAGATTTGGAACATTTTCCATTGTCACTATGTGTGGATTTGTCTCACGCACCAGCCTCTTGAATTCATGGATTAGCCGCCATCTCCTCGTTTGAGTTTTATCCTTGATCTTATTAGAATGCGTAGAGAATGGCTGACACGGTGCACAGCCGGCCAAGATTTTCGATACATCAGTAGACCAGTATCTTCCGATTATTTCTTTGCCGCGGAGATTGGAAACATCTCTCGAAATAAACTCGGCCTGTACATTCTTCTCATAAGGATACTTACAAGATTTGTCGATATCTAGTCCTGCAGCAACGGATATACCTGCTTTCTTCAGTCCATAAGAAAGGCCGCCTATACCACAAAATATGTCAATGGCTGAGGTATTCATACAGACTCCAAGACGAACTCGAGAACTTGTCACAATATCCTTACGCTCTTGTCACCCAACCATAATGATCTTTCTTCAGCGTTAGAATTATTCTGCAAACAGATGCTGTCCCGCGAACCCCAGGCTGCGCGGTCAGGAGGATCAATCGGCTGGGGGGTCAGGAAGCGCGGTCATTATATCACCGGTAAAAAATAATGCGCTATAATCCCGATGGCTGAGTTAAGCGCCTCACGATTTATAAAAGTCGGTAAAAAAGTTGAAACGAAATGAAACAAGTCCTTCAAAATCTTAAAAACGGCAAGACGATCGTGATGGACGTGCCGACGCCCGCGCCGCAGCGCGGCGAGGCGCTGGTTCGCAGCGCGGCTTCGCTGGTATCGACCGGCACGGAGCGCATGCTGGTCTCGTTTGCCGAGAAATCACTGATCGGGAAGGCGCGCTCGCGACCCGACCTGGCGCGCCAGATGCTCGACAAAGCGCGGCGCGAGGGTCTGCTCTCTACGTTGGAGGCGGCTTTCAACCGGCTGGATCAGCCCATGCCGTTGGGGTATTCCTCCGCCGGCGTGATCGCGGCGTTGGGCGCGGGGCTGTCGGGCTTCAAAGTCGGGCAGCGGGTGGCTTGTGCCGGCGGCGGGTACGCTGTGCATGCGGAATACGTCTGCGTGCCGCAGAACCTGCTGGCGCGGCTGCCGGACGAGCTGGACTTCGAAGCCGCAGCTTTCACGACCCTGGGCGCCATCGCCCTGCACGGCTTCCGCCTGGCTGAGGCTCAACTGGGCGAACGTGTGGCGGTGATCGGGTTGGGTTTGCTGGGCTTGCTGACGATCCAGATCGTCAAAGCCGCCGGCTGCAAAGCGCTTGGGGTGGATCTCGATCCGGCGCGGGTCGCGCTGGCGCAGACGCTGGGAGCCCAGGCGGTGCTCCGCGAGCAAGCGCCCGAAGCTATGCAGAGCTTCACGCAGGGGCGGGGCTGCGATGCGGTGCTGATCTGCGCAGACACGCCCACCAACGACCCGGTCGAACTGGCTGGGACGATCGCGCGTGACCGGGCGCGCGTGGTGGCGGTCGGCGCAGTGGGGCTGGAACTGCCGCGCAAAGTCTATTACGAAAAAGAACTGACCTTTATAAACTCGCGCTCCTATGGGCCCGGGCGGTACGATCCACAGTACGAGGAAGGCGGGGTGGATTACCCATTCGGTTACGTCCGCTGGACGGAGGGGCGCAACCTGGAAGCCTTTGTCGATTTGCTGGCGCAGAAGCAGGTCGAGGTGAAGCCGCTCATCACCCAGCGCTTTCCGATCGACGAGGCGGCTCAGGCTTATGAGTTGATCGCCGGTAAGACCCAAACACCTTTCCTGGGAGTGCTGTTGACGTACCCCGGCGCAGAAACGCAAGCGCCTCACACGATGAACCAAATACCGGCGGAGCGCCCGGCTGTCCAGGAAGGCGATGCTGGCAAGGGTGAATCTGCGCCTACAAAAAGCGAAACGATTAGATTAGGGGTGCTGGGGGCGGGTAATTTTGCGCTGGCGGTGATGCTGCCCGCGCTCAAAGGCGTCCCGGCGATCGAGCCGGTTGGGGTGGTTTCCGCCTCAGGGATGAACCCCCAACATGCAGCGAGGAAGTTTGGCTTCCGCTACGCGGCGGCGGACCCGGAGCGGGTTCTGAGCGACCCAACGATCAATACGGTTGCGGTGCTGACGCGCCACAATTTGCACGCCCAGCAGGTCATCGCCGCGCTGGACGCCGGCAAGCACGTCTTCTGCGAGAAACCGCTGGCTTTGAACCTGGATGAGTTGGATGCGATCCAAGCCGCGCTCGCAAGAGCGCAGGAAGAAACCCCCTCCAGGGTGCTCATGGTCGGTTTCAACCGCCGGTTTGCGCCCCTGGCGGTTCGGATGAAGAATTTTCTGGACAAGCGCCAAGAGCCGCTTTACATTCATTATCGGGTGAACGCCGGTTTTCTGCCACTCAATCACTGGACTCAAGACCCGGAGCAAGGGGGAGGGCGCATCATTGGCGAAGGCTGCCATTTCATCGACTTCTTGTGCTACCTGACCGGGGCGCTGCCGGTTTCCGTGAGCGCCCGCGGCTTGCCGGATGGCGGGCGCTACCAGGAAGATAACGTGGTCATGAGTTTTGTCTTCCCCGACGGCTCGCTCGGGCTGGTGAGCTACCTGGCGAATGGCGATAAAGCGTTCACCAAGGAAAGGGTCGAGGCTTTTAGCGGCGGACGAGTGGCGGCGCTGGAAGATTTCCGCTCGCTGGAACTGGTTTTTGATGGCAAACGAAAAACATATCGTTCGCGCCTAAAACAGGATAAAGGTCATCGGGCGGAATGGAAAGCCTTTGCGCAAGCGATCGAGAGCGGCGGACCCCCGCCTATTCCTTATGATCAAATCTTTGGCGTGATGCGCGCTGCGTTTGACGCGGTTGAGGCACTGAGGTCCATTAATTGAGGTCTGTCAGGTGAAGAGAATGCCGGTGGCGCAACAAAGTGAAACTTACGAATTGACCCTCCATCTTCAGGATGTCGTCCACCTTTTCGAGGAGCCCGATATCACACCGTTTTCCAGTTACTACCGAACGTACAGTTTCAAAGCCGGGATGGATTACATTGTGGGTGAACTATATGCGCACCCGCGCGCGCAACGGATCAAGCTCAATCTGATCCTCCCTCCGGATCAGATCGATCCTGGGTTGTTGGACAGGACCTATCAGGCAATTGAGAAGTATTCGATCGCCTGGATGCGTGACGCCGAACAAGATATGGCAAAGGTCCGCTACCGGGGCGTTCGGGCGGCAATCGCCGGGGTTATCGGCATGCTGGTATTTTTCTCAGCCGCATTGTGGCTGGAGGGGCAGGACATTTTTGTGGAAAAGGTGTTGGCTAACGGATTGTTCGTCGCGGGATGGGTCTTGTTGTGGCGCCCAATCGAAATGCTCATTTTTGATGTGTGGGACTTCAGTCTGGAGAGGAAAGCATACCAGGCTCTGCGCAATATTGTGGTAGAAATTCAGTCCGAAGAGTCAATCGTAATCGAACCATCCGCATAAGAAAGCCCAGTCTTTGATTGAGACTGGGCTTTGCAAGCAAGGTTGACAAGGGGGGGCAGCTAATGCACCAGGCGGGTCAACCAGTATCGCTGAAAGATGATCCCATATTGCTGCACCGGGAAGGGCAGGAATTTGAACATCGAGGGTTCTCCGACCTGCTTGGGAGAGATCGGAAAATCGCAGGGCAAAACGGTCAGCCGCAGGTTGCGCGCCGCCTGCAGGGCGTTTGGCGCCGGGGGCTTACACTTGAAACCGTACACCGGATCGTAGGTTTCGATATAGAAAAGCTGCATGCCATAGGTGTTCTTCTGGATATCGAAGGCTTTGATCGCGGGCGTCTCACGGTCGCCTTTCGGGATAGTCAGGTAATAGAAATCGCCGCGAACGATGTCTTTCGAATTGGCGCATTCGTAGTCGCTTGACCTGAGCTGGATGGCAATCTCCATCCCGGATTTGTTGATGATCGTTAGCCGAATGGTATCCACGGGACGATCCGCCCCGACCAGAAGAAGAGCCAGCAGGGGGAGGATGACATAGATTTTCTTCATAGATGCATACCTTGTAATCAGAGAAATTTAGATTTTCTTTTACAGGTTACGGGTTAATATAACACGTTTCCTGGTGGTCTGAGCCAATTTGCAGCGCGGCGCAGCTTCCGCCCTAAATTATGCTATCATCGGGGAATGGCTGCCCCAAAGCCGGCTGCAAGATGGTTAAACCGCGGAAAGTTGATATTCATTGCTCTGCGCGAGCTGGGTCCGCAGGCTGTCTTCCAATTTGGGCTTTACCGGCTGGGTTTGATCAGCGGCGTTGTGCGCCAATTGACCCGCAGTCCCCGGTTCAGCGCGGAAACTCAGACGGTTTCTGCGCCCGCAGCGATCTACACACCACCCTGCAGAGAGGAACTGCTGGCAATCCTGGGGTCGGGCGGCGTCCAGGCTGCCCTCGCAGAAGCCGAGCTTGCGGTAAATGGGAAAACTCGCCTTTTTGGCGGCGATGCTGTTGAAATTTGTTTGCAGCCACCCCAACCGCTGCGCCATTGGACGGATTATGAGCTCGGAAGAGCTTCCGTAGATGTTGATGTCAAGCTGGTCTGGGAACCAGCCCGCTTGGGGTGGGCGGTCGGGCTGGCTAGAGGGTATCTCCTAAGCGGCGACGAAAGGTACGCCGCAGCCTTTTGGGGGCTGTTGGAGGAGTTCTGGGACGCGAACCCGCCTTATCTGGGGCTGAACTGGGTTTCGGCGCAGGAGGCGGGCATCCGGCTGATGGCGTTGAACGCTGCCTGGGGCGTTTTTGGGCGTTCGCCCCATTCGACCGCGCCGCGGGCAGCCCGGCTGGCTCAATCGATTGGCGTTCACGCAGCGCGCATTCCGCCCACATTGGTATACGCCCGGGCGCAGAACAACAACCATCTGCTGAGCGAAGCCGCCGGTTTATACACGGCGGGGCTGGCAATTCCGAGTCACCCCCAGGCGCGGCGCTGGCGCAGTACCGGCTGGCAGTGGCTGCAGCGGGGTTTTACGGCGCAGATCGACGCAAACGGTGTTTACATCCAGCACAGCGCCAATTATCAACGCTTGATGCTGCAGATTGCTTTGTGGGCGCAGCGGATTGCGCTGGAAGCAGGCATGGCGTTCCCGGCGCTCAGCCTGGAACGCTTGGCTGCCAGCACTGCCTTTTTGATCGAGTTGCTGGACCGGCAAAGCGGCGGGGTTCCGAACCTGGGACCCAACGATGGCGCGTACCTGTTCCCGTTTTCCAACCTGCCTTATGAGGACTTCCGCCCGGTTTTACAGGCGGCGAGCCAGGTCTTTTGCGGAAAAAAGCTCCTGGACGCGGGTCCATGGGACGAGATAACCGCTTGGCTGGGAGGACGGGCGGACCCAGCGTCCCCGCCCGCAGCCGTTGCAGAACCGGTTATGGACCAACCCTGCGTCCGAACGGAGGTTGCTGAACAAAAGCCGCCCCATACGCTCCGCTCGCCTGGAGGGGATTCCTGGGCTTATTTGCGCGCTGCCCGCTTCAACGGTCGCCCGGGTCACGCTGATCAGCTTCACCTGGATCTGTGGTGGTGCGGGATGAACGTCGCGCAAGACGCCGGGACTTACCTTTACAATGCGCCTGATCCATGGGGGAATGGGCTGATGGGCAGCGACGTGCATAATACCGTCACAGTGGATGGGTTGGACCAGATGCTGCGCGCCGGACGCTTCCTCTTCCTGGAACGGGCGGATGCAGAGGTGAGCCCCGAGGGGCTGGAGCGCGGCGAAAACTGGACGCGATTGAGCGCCGAACACCGCGGGTACGCGCGGTTTGGGGTGATCCATCGGCGCACAGTCACCGCCCTCGCCCCCGAGACCTGGCTGGTTGAGGACGCCCTGCTGCCCAGCTCGACCGCGCCGGCTGGAGAGCTGGAACACCGCGCCTGTTTGAGTTGGCTGACCCAGGACTGGAACTGGGAGGTGATGGAAAGGGAGGAAGACGCCCCCGGCGGTGAGTTCGCTTCTGGATTTAAGCTCCGTTTCAGTTCGCCCGCGGGTCCAATTCAATTGTTGCTCGGGGCGAGCCAGCATGCGGGAGCTTTATTGCCGTTAGAATTGCAGCTTGTGCGCGCCGGCGAGCTCCTTTATGGCAGCGGACCGGTCAAGCCCACCTGGGGCTGGAGTTCGCCCACCTACGGCGTGAAGAGACCCGCGTTGGCGGTCAAGCTGCATTTGCGCGGACGCCTGCCGCTTTATTTCTACAGCGAATGGAGGCTTGGGGAAATTTCCGGCGCGCCGTGAACCGGATTGTAAACGCCATTCCTGTTCCCCTCCGATGCCATGCACGTCCTGCTGATCCACCAGGCTTTTGCCGCGCTCGATGAACCGGGCGGCACCCGCCACCATGAGCTGGCGCGTTTCTTGGCGCAGCGCGGCCACCGCGTCACCGTAATCGCCAGCCCGGTCAGTTATTTGACGGGAAAAACGCGGTCTGCGCTGGAAAGCGCGAGCCCTGACCCCGAACAGCCCGGGGTAACTATTTTACGGACCTACACCTACTCAGCCCTGCATCGCAGCTTTATCCATCGCGTGTTCAGTTTTTTGAGCTTTATGTTGTCATCGTTTTGGGCTGGCATGCAAGTGCCGCAGGTGGATCTGGTTTGGGGCACCTCGCCGCCGATCTTCCAGGGGCTGACAGCCTGGGCGCTGGCGCGGCTGAAGCGCAAGCCTTTGCTGTTCGAGGTGCGCGATCTCTGGCCCGACTTTGCGATCCAGGTCGGGGTGCTGAAAAATCCGCTGTTGATCCGGCTCTCGTACTGGTTGGAGCGCTTCCTCTATCGCCGCGCCGACCAACTGATTGTCAATTCACCGGGTTTTGTGGAGCACATCCAGGAACGCGGCGGGCGGGACGTTCGGGTGATCCCCAACGGCGTTGACCCGGCGATGTTCGATCCGCCCGCTGCCGGGCTGGGGCTGCGCCAGGCGCACGGATTGCTGGACAAGTTCATTGTGATGTACGCCGGCGCGCATGGGATGTCGAACGATCTCGCGGTGGCGCTGGAGGCGGCTCGATTGCTGCAAGAAGAGCCGGACATCGTGATCGTGCTGGTAGGAGATGGGAAAGAGAAACCCGCCTTGATGGCAAAATCCGCAGCGCTGGGGCTGCGAAACGTGATCTTTCTGCCGCCGGTGGCGAAGACCGGAATGGCGGAAACGCTCGCAGCCGCGGATGCCTGTCTGGCGATTCTGAAGCCGATCCCGATGTACGCGACGGTCTTTCCGAATAAAGTGTTCGATTACATGGCTGCCAGCCGCCCGGTGCTGTTGGCGATCGATGGCGTAATCCGCCAAGTCGTGGAGGAGGCTGACTGTGGGATTTTTATTCCGCCCGGCAACCCGGCAGCCCTTGCCGCGGGAGTGCGCCGGCTGGCAGAGGATCGGGCGTGGGCGCGGGCAATGGGGGCGCGCGGACGCCTGTGCGTGGAGCAGAAATTCGATCGGACTAAACTGGCGGAGAGTCTGGCTGAGTTGATCGAGGGAATGCGCTGATCAGCGGGGGGCTGCCGCCTCAATTGTCATAGCAAGGGGGCAATTCACGCTCACTCTTCGGTGACGCCGCCGATCATCACCCGGTCTCGCCCTTGCTCTTTAGCGGTGTAGGCGGCGGTGTCCGCCGTCTGCATCAAGCGCTCGACCGTCGCGCCGTGGTCGGGGTAAGCGGTGATGCCCAGGGAGAGCGTCAAGGGACCGAATTGTTTGCCTTCATGTTCGAAGACGATCGCTTTGAATGCTTCTCGGAATTGCTCGGCGCGCCGGAAAGCCTCGCTCACGGTCGCCTCTGGCAGCACGATCGTAAATTCGTCTCCCCCATAGCGGCAGGGTACGTCTTCGCCGCGGAAGGTTTTCATCATCAACGTCCCCAGCGTTTGAAGCACCACATCTCCCGCATCATGACCGTAGGTGTCGTTGACCTTCTTCAGAAAGTCGATATCGAACATAATGACGCTGACGGGGGTGGTGTGCCGCACAGCCCGGCGGATCTCGCGCTCCAGCGTCTCTTCCATATAGCGGCGGTTGAAAAGCCCGGTCAAGGGGTCGCGAATAGCCTGGCTGCGCAGCTTATCGCGCAGCGAGAGGTTGGAAAGCGCCAGCGCGATCTGCTCGGCGATCACCTGTGAGACGCGCACATAATCTTCCAAGCGGGCTGCCAGGCTGGCTGTTTCTCCCTTGACGGGGCGCAGATGCAGCAGTCCGATAGTTTCCCCCTGAGCGATGAGCGGGATGCAGATATATTTTCTTGGCAGGGGCGGTCTCAAGTGGGCGCAGTTCAAGTCGATTTTCGAATCCCTGACAATGTGCAGCCGGCCGCGCCGCAGCCCCCAGCATTCATTTATGGCAAGTTCGGTCTCGGTGGGCGGCGAGTCGCCCCAGGCAGCCACGCGATCGACCGGATCGTTGGTATCGCGCGCCAGGTACAGTCCGCCGGATCCAACCGGGATGAGCTGTTGGGTGTAGCGTGCGATGACCGGATAGGCTTCGTCGACGGTGCGGCACACTTGCAGCAAATCTCCCAGTTCGTTGAGCAGCGTGTTTTCGAGGTTGTATTGCTGCAAGGTCTCCAGATGTTTCCGGGTGCTTTCCTGCTCAGCCTGGAGCGATTCTTCAGACCGTTTTTGTTCGAGGGCGTGCACAAATATCCCCGCGGCAGATTTCAAAAGCTCCAGATAATTTTCATCCCAGGAGATCTCATCCACGACCGATTCGAGCATGAAATAGCCAACCGCCGATCTGCCGGATATCAGGGGGACGGCGGTAAGGGATTTGATGTTGTTTGTGCGCAGATATTCTGCCAGTTCGAAGGATTCGCGCGGGAGGCTGTCTAAACTGGGGACATGGATGACCTGCATTTGCCCCAGATTCAGCCAGGCAGGATCGCTGACAGGAGCACGAGCGCCATTAACGAGTATCGGTTGAACATTCTGAGAGGTCCACTCATACGCGAGGGTCAGATTGTTGTACCCTAGATCAAAGAGCAGCAACTGGCAGCGGTCCATGCCGGTCTGCGTGCCGATCAAATGCAGCGCTTGATTGAGACCCTGGTCGATTTGATGCGGGTTGGCGCCAATGAAATGCGAGGCAATCGTGACCAGCAAACGCTTAAACTCCATCACTGAGTTGAGCGACTCGAGTTCGAGGCGCTTCTTCTCCAGAATGTCCTCTCTTTCTTCGAGCACCGCATTTAAAAGTAGCTTTTGCTCGTTGATTTCCTGTTCGAGCTGCTTGCGCTGGCTGATATCCTGATTGGAAATTAACAACCCCGTGACTTCGCCCTTTTTGTCCACGATCGGGGTGCGTGTGATTTGAAACCACCTTTTACCGTTTGCGCCAATCAGTTCGTACTCCTCCACGCTGAACGAGCCGCGTTCGAGCACCTGCTCCTCCGCGGATTGAAACGCAGCCGCCTGGGGGCGCGGAAAGAAATCGAATGCCTTTCGACCGATGATCTCGGCTTGAGGCCGACCCAGGAACGTCTCGAAGGCGGGGTTGGCAGCCTGGTAGGTCAGTTCCACGTTTTTTATTGCGATAGGGGTGGGAAGAAGACCGATGATATTTTGCAGTTCTTGATAGCCTGCCTGAGCTTGTACCTCTAACTTAAGCAGCGCCTGGGCGCGCTGCCCTATTTTCAAAATACCCACTGATACCAGGGTTGTGAAAGCGACAAATAACAAGCTAATTACCAGATCGAGCGGGAAATCCGGAGTGTGGTTGAACCCGCGCCAAGCCAGCAGAAACGCCGCGGCTGCCAACAATAGCAGCGCGCCCGCCAGAATCAGCCAGGGTCGCTGATTTGGCAGGTCAGCCAGGTGCCGGTATGCCAGATAAATCCCGCTCAGGGAGATCAATCCGGCGAGAAGATACAGGGCGACAATCCACATTATGTCCAACCCCACAGGTTTGCTGCGAGCGGCGTTCGTAGATTTCTAATTTTATCTGATATTCGTAGAAAATAGAATGGATTTATTGCATTTTCACGATCAAAATACATCTCGAAAAGGCGATTACAGTTCATGAAAGGGCCAGTTTGGCAGCGCATCAAAGGTCAGTGGATCGTTTTGGCCGCGCAAAAAGCGGAAATACGCGGCGCTGGCGATCATCGCCGCGTTGTCGGTGCAAAGCGCAATCGGCGGGATGTGAACCGGGCAGCCCGCCTGGGCGTGAAAGGTTTCACGCAGGGCTTGGTTGGCGGAGACGCCGCCCGCCACCAGCACCTGATTGGCATTGAAGGTTTGGGCAGCCTGGAGCGTCTTCCCGACCAACACTTCAACCACCGCGGCTTGAAAGCTGGCAGCCAGGTCTGCAACCGGCAGCTCGGTGCGCGTTTCCTGCAGGCGGCGGACCTCGCGCAAAACCGCGGTTTTCAACCCGCTAAACGAAAAATTCCAGGTGTCTTCCAGCCAGGCGCGTGGAAACGCAAAGCGCCGCGGGTCTCCCCGGGCGGCGGCAGCCTGGATTGCCGGACCGCCAGGGTAGCTCAGCCTGAGCAAGCGGGCAACCTTGTCGAAGGCTTCACCGGCTGCGTCATCGAGCGTTCCGCCCAGGCGCTGATAAGTCAGGTGGTCGTGCATCAGAACCAGCTCGGTGTGCCCGCCGGAGACGATCAGCGCGATGAGCGGGAAGCGCGGTTCGGACGGCGTGACGCCCGCCGGCTCAGCGCTCAGATTGTGAGGGCGCCATTGCAGCCAGGCTGAATAGATGTGCGCTTCCAGATGATGGATGCCGATTAAGGGGAGCCCGCTGCTGAGCGCCAACCCCTTTGCCATGTTGATCCCGATCACGAGCGAACCGGGCAACCCGGGGCCGCGCGTCACGGCGATGGCGTCCAGCTCATCCAGTTCGAGGTGGGCTTGCTGCAACGCGATCTCGCAGATCGGAAAGATCGTGCGGATGTGCTGGCGCGACGCCACCTCGGGGAAGACCCCGCCAAACCGGGCGTGCAGGTCCACCTGAGAAGCTACCTCATTTGAGAGGATGACGCGCCCATCCTCCACCACCGCCGCTGCGGTTTCATCGCAAGACGTTTCAATTCCCAGGATACGAGCTGGTCCGAAGGATGAGGCGGCGGTACTGGCGGAATCGGTCATTGCAAGAGCGGCTCTGGCGGTTTTCTCAGGTACGCACGGGCAGGATCAGGTCCTGGGGAAAATCTGCAAGCGTTTCGAAGGGCCCATCCGGGCGCGCCCACACGGTGTCTTCGAGGCGCACCCCCAAACCGCGTTTGGGGTAATACAAACCCGGCTCTACGGTAACGACTGTGCCGGGGCGCAGGCGCACTTCATCGCTGGCGGTTGCGCTGAACATGGGGTATTCATGGATGTTCAAACCCACGCCATGACCCAGGCTGTGCACGTAACCGTCCTGGGTCGAGGGGTTGGCGCGCAGCGTGGGATGACCGCGCGCCTCGAAGAGATCGCAAGTCAGGTGCTGATAGTCGCGGCAGGCGGTGTCCAGTCGCAGGGATTTCCGAACTTCCTCATAGACGAAACGCACATCTTCGTATAAAGCAAGCGCCTCGTCCGGCGCGTAGCCCAGGCACCAGGTGCGGGTGATGTCGTAATAATAGCCGCCGCCGGCTTCGCGCGGGAATATATCGAAAACGATTGTCTGACCAAGGCGGAGCAGATCGTCGGCTTCCCCGGCGCTGTGCGGTATGCCGGCATCGCGCCCGATGGCGAATATGCCGCCTTCCGGGTTCTCGGCTCCGCGCTCAGCCAGCCAAAGGTTGATGCAGCGCTTCACATCGCCGATCCTGAGCGGGGAACCATCCTGCCCGACCAAAACCTCGTCGTGCGCTTTGTGGGCGCTCAGAAAATCCGCAACCTGACCGATGACCTCCGTGGTGATTTTGCCGATCTTGCGGATGCGCTCCACTTCTTCGGGGCTTTTTGTCTCCATCGCGGCAAGCATCACCGAACGCCCAAACTCGCCCACCCATTCGATGTCCGGAAGCAAAGGTTTTGCCGCAGAAAGCATGGCGTACATGTTCCCGATCTCATATAGCCCATAGATGGCGACCCGCCCTTGCTGCAGCCCGGCCTCGGTGAACATGCGCCGGTAGATTTCACCGTAGGCTCTCAGCACATCCCCCTCGAAATCGGCGATCAGCTTTTGTAACTCGAATTTTCCCAGGCTGCAGGTTTGCAGACCGGTGCGGGCGGCTTCGTCGCGCTCCATCGGGTTATGGAAAAGGAGCGCGGGTTGACCGGCGCGTTTGATTAAAAAAGCGCCCGTGAGGTGCGCGCCGCCGGTCAGGTAAACCATAGCCGGGTTGTGCTGCCCTGGTCCGGCTACGAATATCGCATCCAGGTGTTGAGATTTCATCAGTGCATCAAGATCGCTCTTCATTACAATTCCATTTCAATTTTGGGTATCCCTTCGCTCTTGCGCCGGGCGAGAAAACTTGGGGTTATTTTACCCCAGAAGCGGGCGCAAAGCAGCCAGCAGGTCTTGCTCCTGCTCCGGCAGAACGGTGCGGGGGTCTAGCACGACCTGATCGTTTTTAAGCCGGGCGATTACAGGCGGATCAGCCTGGCGTAGGCGCCGCAAAAAACGATCCGGCGCGGAGGGGGAGAGCGCCAGCAGCCAGGATGGCAGGGTCTCGCCCGGCAGGCTGCCCCCGCCGACGGTGGATTCGCCCGAAACCACTTCGCCGTGCCCCAGGCTGCGCCTCCAAGCCTGGGCGCGTTGCTCCAAATCTGCCAGGGGCGTCGAGATCATGCGCCAGATCGGGATTTCGCGTTCGGCTTCATCTTTGAGATAATGTCCAAGCGTAGCCGTCAAGGACGCGAGGCAAAGTTTATCCGCCCGAATGGCGCGCGCCAGCGGATGCTTCTTGAGTTTGGCGACCAGTTCGCCGCGCCCGATAATGATGCCCGCCTGCGGACCGCCGAGCAGTTTGTCGCCCGAGAAACAGACCAGATCTGCCCCCGCTGCCAGCGATTCCTGAACCGTAGGCTCGTGCGCCAGCCCGAAACGCGCCGTATCGATGAGCGACCCGGAGCCGAGATCGTCCACGACCGGCACCCCTGATTGGTGCGCCAGCGCGACGATTTCGGGCAGCGCCGGCTCGCCGGTGAACCCGATGATGCGGAAATTGCTGCGGTGAGCGCGCAGAACCAGCGCGGGCGCCTCGCGCAGCGCCTCGGCGTAATCCGCAAGATGAACCCGGTTCGTGGCGCCGATCTCCAGCAACCGCGCCCCGGATTGTTTCATCACATCTGGGACGCGGAACCCGCCGCCAATCTCGACCAGTTGAGAGCGGGCGATTACCACAGCTCGACGGCGCGCCAGCCCGGTCAGGACGAGCAGAACCGCCGCGGCGTTGTTGTTGACGACCAGCGCGGCTTCGGCGCCCGTCAGGCATTGCAGCAGCGCTTCGGCGTGGATGAGGCGCGAGCCGCGCTGCCCTCGCTCTAAATCATATTCGAGATTGGAGTATCCGCTGGAAACGCGCACCGCGGCTGCCAGAGCCGCCCGGCTTAAAGGCGCCCGTCCGAGGTTGGTGTGCAAAATGACGCCGGTGGCGTTGATCACCGGCTCCAGCGTGGAGGCAGTCCAGGCGGTGAGGAGGTTGTGGATTTCTTGCTCCAATTCGGAGCGGGCGGGCAGGGTGGATGCTGCGGGGTGAGCGGCGCGAACCTGCGCCAGCGCCTCACGCACAGCCTGGGTGGTGAGCAGACGGCCATAAATGGCGATCCATTCCAGAAGCCGCGGCGACTGTAAGAGCGAATCGACGGAGGGTAAATCTCTGAGACTACCGGTCATGGGCGCGTCTGAGAGAGGGGAATGAATAGGCGAAATTTCAAACGCATCACTCTGGCTTCCACTGGCTGCGCTCGCGCAGGCGCAGCAGCCATTCAATCAGGATCAGACCGGCGATGATTAATATGGCAATCGAAACGTTGAGCACCCGCCCGATGCGCAGCCACGCCAGCGTGGGAAGATAGATGCCAACCCAGACTGCCTGGCGCAGGATCACCGCGTGAGTGGGGGGCGGGTTGGAGGGGAAGCGCTTATTCAAGAAGGCTACTGCGGGCAGGGCTAAGCCCGTCAGTCCAAGCACGGCGAAAAAGAAAAAAGCCCAGCGCGTGCCTCCACTCGGCTCTGAGAAATTGGTGATCGCAAACAACCCCGTCCAGCCCAGCAGGATGAGCAGCGCTGCGGCTGGCAGGAAGGCGCGCACGGTCAGGGTTCGTGGTCTCAGCTCCATGTTGTTTTGACTGATTGCTCCTGATGATGATCTCAGCCATCAGGATGCAATATTTGCACCGATTATACCCACAAACGCAGCCGGTAAGGAAGACCGTCAGGAAAAGAAAACGACCAGGCGCCTTATTGCCGCCTGGTCGTTCGGGGGTTCTGCTTTTATGCCTGGCGAAATTCGCCTTCGATCACTTCGCCTTCATCGGTCGGACCGTGTCCGGGACCCTTGCCATTCCCGTTGCCTCCGTGCGCCTGGGCGGATTGCGCCTCAGCCTGCTGGTGGGCGGAAATCTGTTGGTTGAGGGCGTTGAAAGCGTTCTGCAGATCATTGCTCAACCGCTGGATTTTTTCCGTATCGTCGGTATTGAGCGCCTCACGCAGAGCAGTCACTTTTTGGGTGATGTTCTCGCGCTCGTTGGCGGGGACTTTATCGCCCAGCTCCTGCAGCGCTTTTTCCGTCTGATAAGCCAGGTTGTCCGCGTTATTGTGAATTTCTACCCGCTCGCGGCGCTGGCGGTCTTCCGTTTCATGTTGACGAGCCTGCTGGACCATTCGATCGATCTCGTCGCGGGACAGATTGGTCGAAGCGGTGATGGTGACCTTTTGTTCTTTGCCAGTTGCACGATCGCGCGCGGCAACGTTGATAATGCCGTTTGCGTCGATGTCGAAGGTCACTTCGATCTGCGGCAAGCCGCGCGGTGCAGCCGGGATTCCCTCCAGCCGGAAGCGCCCCAGGCTCATGTTGTCGCTTGCCATCGGACGCTCGCCTTGCAAGACATGAATATCAACCGCGGTCTGGTTGTCTTCGGCAGTCGAGAAGACCTCGGATTTCTTGACCGGGATGGTGGTGTTGCGCTCGATCAGAGGCGTCATCACCCCGCCCAGGGTTTCGAGACCGAGCGAGAGCGGCGTCACGTCCAGCAGGAGCACGTCCTGCACTTCGCCGCCCAGCACGCCCGCCTGGATGGCTGCGCCGACCGCCACAACCTCATCTGGGTTGACGCCTCTGTGGGGTTCTTTGTTGGTCAACGAACGAACCAGCTCTTGCACCATGGGCATGCGGGTTGCGCCGCCCACCAGCACGACTTCGTTGATCTCATTGGCGCCCATGCCGGCGTCTTTGAGCGCAGCCTCAAACGGGCCGCGCAATCGCTTGACAAGGTCTTCCGTCAGCTGCTCGAACTTGGCGCGCGTCAGTTTCATCTGCAGGTGTTTTGGTCCGCTGGCATCCGCCGTGACATAGGGCAGGTTGATCTCGGTTTCCATCACGCTCGAAAGCTCGATCTTGGCTTTTTCGGCTGTTTCGCGCAGCCGCTGAAGCGCCTGGCGATCGGCGCGCAAGTCGATGCCGTTTTCGCGTTTGAATTCGTCGGCGACAAAATTGACGATGGCTTGATCCCAATCATCGCCGCCGAGGTGCGTGTCGCCGTTGGTCGATTTGACTTCGATGACGCCCTCGCCAACTTCCAGGATGCTCACGTCGAACGTGCCGCCGCCCAGGTCAAAGACCAGGATCGTTTCATTCTCTTTTTTGTCAAGCCCATACGCCAGTGCAGCTGCTGTAGGCTCATTGATGATGCGCAGTACCTCTAATCCGGCAATTTTTCCCGCATCCTTGGTCGCCTGACGCTGGCTGTCGTTGAAGTAGGCTGGGACGGTGATCACGGCTTTTGTAACTGGCTCACCCAGATATGCCTCAGCGTCCGTCTTGAGCTTTCCGAGGATCATGGCTGAGATTTCTTGTGGGCTGTATTCACGACCCGTTCCAGGAATCTTAACGCGGGCATCACCTGAAGGTCCCTCGATTATCTTGAAAGGAACCAGGTCCTGCTCGGCTGCAACTTCATTGAAGTGACGACCCATGAGACGTTTAATCGAATAGACGGTGTTTTCCGGGTTGACCACCGCCTGGCGTTTGGCAATCTGCCCCACCAGGCGTTCTCCGTTTTTGTTGAACCCTACGACGGATGGCAACAGCCGGGCGCCTTCAGCGGTCGGGATAACGGTTGGGTCTCCGCCTTCCATAACGGCTACCACGCTGTTGGTGGTGCCTAAATCGATACCAATAATCTTAGCCATAAGCTATTCTCCTAATTACTTGATTTCAAGCCATAGGATACCTGGTTAATACAAGAAGATCGTTAACGTCGTGTAGGAGAAATGTCAATAACCGGGGAGGAAAATCGAATATTGGCGCTGTGAAGCCGGTCGGGAAGCTAATTTTCCAGTCGGTTTGAATCGAGGCAAACGAGGTCTACGGGACAAGAGAAACCGGGTCTTTCCGCCTTAAACACTTTAAGACTCTGGTATCCATAAGTTGAGGAAATGTCCGATTCAACCAATACATAACCTATATGTGGCGGTTCATCGACGTCCCGCCCCTGTTACTGGGTTGTCTTTCGCCCGCGAAACTGAACGGGTTCTTTACTAAGTGATACTGTTTTCTTTAACATAAACTCATCTTAAAGTATTGTTATTTTTTAGAGAGGCGTAGGGCAGGCGTATTGCACATTAGCGAGGTTCTCTGCTAGAATACGGGTGGCTGGGCTGGCAAGCGGGGCTAAGCTAATCAACGAAAAAATAAAATATATCCAATCGAAGTGGAACAACTTGCTCTTCCTAGGGTTACCGTGGGACGATAGATTTCCTGCGCCTTGAATTTGCTGTCTGAGTAGTGATCTTTATCGTGAGGAGGAACGCAATCATGAACGCACATCAGGCCTGGCAAGCCACACACGGTCAACTTCAAACCGAGATGCCAAAAGCTGCTTTTGACACCTGGGTGAAGAACGCCGAATTTATCAGTTACGAAGACGGTGATTTTATCATTGGCGTACCGAATGCGTATGCGCGCGATTGGCTGCACAGCCGCCTCTCCAGCACTGTGACGCGGCTCCTGACGGGGATCATGAACCGCAGCGTTAAGGTGCGATTTGTCGTTTGGAACAATGTCAGCGATCAGAGCCAAAGAGCAGCCCTGCCCGAAAGAGAGCTGGAGTATCCCGAGGGAGATCTGTTTGAGAACCAGGCTGCTAATACGAGTCTGAACGCCCGCTATACTTTTCAGAACTTCGTCGTCGGACCCAGCAACCGCTTGGCGCACGCCGCATCGATGGCGGTTGCCGAAAAACCTGCCCAGGCTTATAACCCGCTCTTTCTGTACGGCGGAGTGGGGCTGGGGAAGACCCATCTGCTGCATGCGATCGGGAATTTGTGCCACCGGCAGGGTTTACAGGCGCTGTACGTGTCCTCGGAGGTGTTCACCAATGATCTGATCAACGCCATCCGCACCCACACGACCCAGGCTTTCCGCGAGAAATATCGCAGCATCGATGTCTTATTGGTGGATGACATTCAATTTATTGCTGGCAAAGAATCGACCCAGGAAGAATTTTTCCATACATTTAATACACTGCACGGTCAGGACAAACAGATCGTGGTTTCATCAGACCGCCCGCCCAAGGCTTTGGTCACCCTGGAAGAACGTTTGTGCTCGCGCTTTGAGTGGGGTCTGACGGCTGACATTCAGCCTCCCGACCTGGAGACCCGCCAGGCAATTCTACGCTCGAAAGCGGATCGGTTGGACTGCGATATTCCCATCGATCTGATGGAGATGATTGCCCGGCGGGTGCAATCCAATATCAGGGAGCTGGAAGGCGCGCTGACGCGCGTTGCAGCATTCGCCGACCTGAGCGGTCTGCCGGTTACGCCGCAGTTGATCGAAACTGCGCTGGGCGATATGCTGCCCCGGCGCACCGAGGCGGACACGCAGGAGGTGATCCGCAAGGTTGCCGAAGCCTTTGGCATCACCGTTGAGGGTATTTTGAGCCGCGATCGCTCACGCCAGGTAGCGCTGCCGCGCCAGGTGGCGATGTATCTGTTGCGCGAGGAGGCAAACGTCTCGCTGCCTCAGATCGGGGAGGCGCTTGGCGGGCGCGATCACACAACCGTGATGTACGGGTGCGAGAAGATTTCCGATTTGCTCGAACAGGACGCCCGTTTCAAGCGGCAGGTGTTGGAGATCAAGGAGCGGCTATACGGCTCTCAAGCAATGAGAACCTCACGGGCGTAATAAGGAAAAAACAAACAAAAAAAGCCGACCGTCATAAAAGCGGTCGGCTTTTTACTTCTTTTCGGAGCGCCGCTTTTGCAGCGAAGAGCGGATTTCCCCCAAGAGACGGCTCAGGCGGATCCGGACGCCTTCACGCGCAGGTTCCGGTTCGGCGGCAGGCGGCGGCCAGGGCGGAAGGTCAAACATCTTTCTGAAAATATAGCCTCCCAGCAGCAACAGCGTCGCAAGCACGGGCGCCGCAAGCACGACGCCCACGATCCCGATCAGGCGCGCCAGGATGATCGCGGAAACCAGGACGCCGGCTGGATGGACCCCCAGGGCGCCCCCGAGGAAGCGCGGCACTACCATATTATCAAAAATAAAATCAAGAATAACGCAGGCTCCAACCACCAGCGCGGCGTAGAACAGCGGCTGCAAGCCCAGATAATTGCTTACCTGAGAAAAGGATACAATAGCGGTCAGCGTCCAGGTGACCGTTGGACCTACGTATGGCACGAAGCGCGCCAGACCAGCCATCAGTGCGATTACCAGAGCCAGACGTGTCCCCAGTAGCGATAACAGAATGTAATAAGATACGATTGTCAAAAGCGAAATGATCAACTGCCCGCGTAAAAAAGCATTCCAGGTTGCGTCGAGCTTGCGAAACAGGATCTGGATATCGGAGTTGTAGCCCGGGATCTCGATATAGACCAGGTTTTCACCGATTTGCCCCCCCTCGGCGAGGACAAAATAGGAGATCACCAGCAAGAACACAGTCCACGCTATGGTGGATGCCGCAATCGTGGCGAATTTGCCCAGCAGAGTCCCGGCTTGTCCGATCATCGGTTGCACGGTGCTCAACAACTGATTGGTTAAAGATTGCAGATCGAGCTTGGAAAAGTTGATCTGGAAGGGACCGAGGTAAAAACTTTGAGTGGAGAGGTTGTTGATATATTCCGGCAGCGTCTGGATGAACTTTTCGATGAAAATCAGCAGGCTTTGCGCCTGCTGAACAATGGCAAAACCGCTCAAGGTGAGTGTGGCGATCAACACCAGAATTAAAAACAAATAGATCAGATTGACTGACATGCGCCAACTGATCTTCAGGGTTTTGCTGATCCAGGCTGCGACCGGGTGAAGCAGGAAAGTCAGGATGAATGCCAGCAGCAGCGGAGCGATGATGTTGCGAAAATAGATCAGCAGACCGGCGAAGATGGCTACGATTGCCAGCCCGATGACCGTTTTGGTGGTCGATCCCCAGTTGGGAGATTCCTCGGATGGAGAGGGAGGCAAATCCATCGTCAACCTATCGTCATGGAAGTCGAATCCTGCCGGGCGCGCAGCCCAGCGAATGATATTTCCCCGGCTCAGTCAGAATGGTCACGCGGCACGCCAGCGATTGGCGATCGCATAAAACCGCTTTGGCGGATCGACCGCTTAGCGCAGGAAAAATGAGAGGATGACCAGGATCGCGAAAAACGATCCGGCGAGTATCCCAATCCTGCGCAGGTCCTTTATGGTCTGACTGTAATCCGGGTTGAAATCGGATGTATAGGTCCGCCCGGCGAGGGAGGCGGGCGCAGCCTTTGTTTCCGGTTGCAAGGGTTGCTGAACGGTTACGGCTGGCGCGCTGGATACTTTACGGGACTGCTTCTTAGTCTTTTTTGCCATTCGAATACTCCTTAGAGAGAAACGCCCTAATTGCTGGTTTGCAGACGGGCGATGACAACAATGCGCTTGTTATCCTTAAGATAAGGATAACACGAGATCAGGGTGGTGGTGGCTTGGGGCGTCGGGTCCATCACCTCAACTGCGGTGGGCTCGACGATCTTTGTGTCAACAACGATGTAGGTGTAGGAACGCTGATTGGTGTGGATAATAACGAGGTCGCCCGGGTTCAGACGGTCCAGGTCTCGGAAAATCTCTCCAAAAATGTCATTGTGCGCCGAAAGCACCAGGTTGCCGCGCTCGCCCGGATTGGCTGTGCTGGGGTGCTGACCGACGCCCTTCTTTAGTTGTTCCCACCCGTCGCCCTGAACGATGGGGGCGTCGACGTTCAACGTCGGGATCTGCAGGCGAATCGCCTGGGCTGGGCTTGGGGTGGGGAGCGGCGCGTTGAAGAGCGATTGGACCAGCGGGCGCAAATGCTCGGGTATTTCATTTTCATTGAACCGCGTTCCGCCCGGGGAATCTGGCGGTGTGTGTCCGGAGGGCAGCACCACCGCGGCGATCAACGGGGTGGGCGTCAGCGTCGGCTGTTCGATGACCGCGACAACCTCGCGATTCAACTCCCGGAGCACGTTCAAACCGCTGAACAGGATGTAAACGAACCCCACCACAGCGCTGATTTCGATCAGGAGCAAAAAACCATCGAACACTCGTTTTCCAATCGATGGGCCGCGCGGGGCTTCAGGCGCCTCTTCCAGCGCTTCGCTGCGCCAGTTTTCAAGCGACAAGCCATCCAGGTCTGAGGCGAGGGTCACAACACGCCCGCTGCGGCGGTAGCGGTCCAGGCGCGCCTGGCGGGCTGCTCGGCGTTTTTCAACCAGCAGCCAGCGCAGCTCTTCAATAGATAGCTCTTGAGACGCTTTCTGTTTCGACACGGGGAAAAATTATACCTTAAAATGCCGTTTCGGAGGCCAGGGGATCAGCATGGGCGTTTTTTGGCGGTAGGCGCGGTAGGCTTCCCCATATATGCGCAGCAGTTTGCGCTCCTCGTAATGCGCGCCAATGACCAGATAGGCGCTCAATCCAACATACAGCGCAAACAAGTTCAGGCTCATCACCGGCGAGAGCCAGAGGAAAGTCAAACCGGCGGTGTAGAGTGGATGGCGCATCCAGCGGTACAACCCATCGGTTACGAGTTGGCTGCTCTCTGCTTCAACCGGGTCAAAGACCTGGCGGAGACCGATGAATTCCATTGCGCCGGTTTGCAGAATACCGATGATCAAAATCAGAACGGCTAACCCCTGCCCGGTCAGGTTGATGAGCATCCAGGGGAATGGGATTTGATACAGGCGCTGGTCCGGCAGCAGGAGAGGCAGCGCGAGCAGGGGCAGGAGGGTCAGAACCGAAAAAAGGTTGAAAGCCAGGCGGTAATAGCGGTCGAAAACCGGCGGACCGATCAGCCTGCGAGCCTGCTGCTTCAAACCCAGCGAAGCCATCCAGGAGTGAACCCATCCATAGAGCAGACAGGCGAGCCAGATGATGAGCGCAGAGAGCATGGCGAATCAGATCTCTTTTGGTCGCCAGAGGTTGATCAACCTGGCGCGCATGCCGAATGAAATCTCGCTCCAGCGCTCAACCGGCAATTCCAGATGGGCGAGCGCGGCGGTGGGTAGCATGTGATGCTCACCGGTCAAACCATTGAGCAGTTCTTCCATCGCGGGGTTATGCCCGATGATCAACACCTGATCGACCGAATCGTCCAGCCCGACAAGCGCCTGCAAATAAGCGCCCGGCTCGAAGGCGTACAGGTCTTCCCGGTATTCGACCTTTCCGTTGAAGTCCACCGCTTCGAGAGCCAGCCGGGCGGTTTCCCGGGCGCGCACCGCGCTCGAGCAGAGCACCAGGTCGGGCTGAAAGCCTTCTTCATGCAGAATCTCGCCGATGCGGGGCGCATCGCGCTGGCCGCGTTTGTTCAATGGGCGGTCGTGATCCGACAGCGTTTCATCTTTCCAGCTCGATTTTGCGTGGCGTAATATGAGCAGGGTCTTCATGAGCCAGTTTCCATCATGCGTTTTGATAGGCAGGCAGTTCGATCGTGCGCCCCTCGGTCTGGATGAGGTGATAGGGGTACCAGGCTACGCCGAAAAGCTCGACAAAAACGTCTTTCTTGAGGGGGGCTAAAGAGATCTCTTCGATCTGCCCGGCGAGTTGCCCCCAGCGCTCCTGGACTTCTGCCAGCGCGGCGGTTTTTTCTTGTTCCAGAGCGGCGATCTGTTTATCGAAATCGGCGATCGCTTTCTTCGACTCTTCTACTTCAGCCCTGGCAGTTTCGGTCATTCGGCGCTTCGAGAGAGAGCTGGAGATGCGCCGGTTGCTGCTTCGCTTGTTAAAGATACTCAGGAGAGTGTCGGCAGCGCTGCCCATCTCCTCCATCTTGCGCTGGTTATGTTTGCTTTCATCCTGTTCCAGCTCACGTTGCTCGCGCCTGAGCCGCTCCTGGATCGTCGCGATCTTTCGGTCGATCTCTGCGCTGCGCTTCATGATCTCGGCGTCGCGGCCATCCCTGGCTGCATCGGCGCATTGTTTACGAAAATCTGCCTGGGAGACGTCCGGTCCGCCGTAGATTTTCAAGGCTTCGTTGGCGCGCAGGGTTACTTTTCCGGAACGAAAAGCCCACTCGCTAAAATCTTTCTGCATGGCAGCCAGGGCGCGGGCGTCGGATAGAGCGGCGTTCAGGGCGGAGAAACGCGCCTGAGGCGCCGGCTGGTTGTCCAGGCGGCGCGGATCCAGGGGGGCAGCAGAATAGTCTTCCCATCGCATGACCCCCCGCCGGTCCGGGTCGCCCACTAATGCAGTTTGAGGCAGCTCGTAATTCAGGTTGTATTTGCGGTTCAGGAACAGCGTGCGCGCCTGGGCTAACACCACCGGGCGATAGACCAGTCCCAGCGGTTCCAGCGGACCCTGGAGGCTGGCGGCTTTGAGCGCCTCGGAGATCGTCTGATTGTTGGGCAGGAAATACTCATTGACGCCAGCCGGGATGGCTGGGCGGGTGGTGGACGTTTGAGCCGCCGCTGGCGCGGGGGGCGCGGCCGGGCTGGACACGTCCCCGGCTGGGGCAGCAGTCTGAGCCGCGCGCGGTGGTGGAGTTGCCGGCGCGGTCTCGATCACCGCGCCTGCCAGGGTGTTCAACGGGGGGATCTGGCTGCGGCTGAGCGGTCCTGCCAGGTAATTCATTGCCCAACGGGTTTGCATCAGCAACGGCTCTTTGTTGTGGACGTTGTGCAGCAAGAAAACGCGCTTGCCCAAGCCGGAGATCATCCGGTCATAGGCGGCGCGATTCAAGCCTGCGGAAACGGCGCTTTCCAGCCCGTCTAGCAGGCGCTGTTTATCCTGGTCGGTCTGCAGTTTGCCGATGAACCACGAGCCTGTGTTGGAAATACCCTTGTAGTCCACATCGACCGGGTTTTGAGTGACCAGCACCAACCCCACACCAAAAGCGCGCGCCTGCTTGAGCATGCGCAGAATGGGCTGCTTTGAAGGCGGGTTCTTGACCGGGGGCAGGTAGCCGAAGATCTCATCGAAATAGAGCAAAGTGCGCAGGCTGGTTGCGCCGCTCTGCGAGCGCATCCAGGTTTCGACCGCGGAGAAGAGCAGGGTGACGAAGAACATGCGCTCGCTCTCGGATAGGTGAGCGATGTAGAAGACGCTGTGGCGCGGTTTCCCTTCCGGAGTGTATAGCAGAGAAGGGATGTCGAGCGGCAGACCCTGGATCCAGGATTGAAACGCGGGCGCAGCCAGGATGTTGTTCAAGAGCATTGACAACGCGAAGCGGTCTTTCTGGGAAAAAAACGTGTCGACATCAAAAACGCCCAGCTTTTCGAACGGCGGGTTCTGAGTTTGCAGGATCAGCTCGCTCAAATCCAGGTCCTGCCCGCTGCTCCAGGCGTGCTCGAACACGTTGGAAAGCAGGATGTGCTCCCGTGAGCGCACCGGGTCGATGTCGGTGAGACCGACCAGCCCCAGCAAGGCGGTAACCGTGCTGGAGATGCGCTCGCGCAGAATCTCGCGGTTGGCTTCCCAGGGGATCTCCGGCGCTTCGAGTGACGCCAGGATGCTGACCGGCAGACCGGAATCCGAACCCGGGGTGAAGATCGCGAACTGGACCGAATCTTTGAGCGCCTTCAACCGCTCGGGGGTGATATCCCAATCAGCCAGCCCCTTCTTCCAGGTTTCGGCTGTTTGCTGGGCGGCTTCGTCGATAGTTTGGTCGGCTCGGCGGGCTTGATCGGGGTCAATCCAGGGCTTGAAATCCTCTGGCAGGAGCTCGGGGAAATGCAGCAAGACGTTGGTGATATCGCCTTTTGGATCGATCATCAGCGCCGGCAAGTCGTTCAGCGCGGCTTCCTCCAGCAAGTCGATGCACAAACCGGTCTTGCCGGAGCCGGTCATGCCGACCACAAAGGCGTGGGTTGTCAGGTCTTCCGGTTCGTACAACAGAGGGGCATCGGTCGTTTTGTTGGTATTACCATCCACCAAGCGACCGAGATAATAATTGCCTTTTGTGTCCATTCGATTAAACTCCTCCTTCGTATTTTATTCGATAAATCCTGCCGCCGCTGTCATCCGACACAAACAAGCTGCCATCCGGACCGACTGCGACATCCACCGGTCGCCCCCAAGCCGCCCTGTTTACCAGCCAGCCGGTCGCAAAATCTTGTACAGGTCCGGGTGAGCCGTTTGAGAAAGGTATGAAAACGACTTTGTAGCCGGTGGGGACGCTGCGGTTCCAGGAACCGTGAAAGGCGACGAAAAGACCGCCTTGATATTCGGTTGGGAACTGCGCGCTGGCGTAAAAGGTCAAACCAAGCGGCGCCGAGTGCGCCTCAAACTCGATCTGCGGTTGGGCGATCCCCTGGCAGGCTTGCTTTCCGCCGTAATCGGGATCGATGATTCGACCCGCATGGCAGTCCGGCCAGCCGAAGTTATCTCCTTCTTGAACCCGTTGAACGGTATCCGGCGGCAGGTTGTCGCCCAGCATGTCGCGCCCATTGTTAGTCGCCCAAAGCTCGGAGGTTCCTGGACGAAACGCAAGCCCCACCGCGTTGCGCAAACCGGTGGCAAAGATCTGTTCGGAGCTTACGTCCGTCAGATAACGCGTGATTGCCGCCCGGCGCGCATCCGTCTCCCGGCAGACGTTGCAGGATGAGCCCATCGCCAGAAATAAATCGCGCCAATCGGGGCTGAAGATCACCGTGCGGGTGTTATGCCCCTCTTTGGGCAAGCCCTCGATCACCGGGCTGCGCTGCTGGAATTCGCCCTGCGCATCCGGTTGGCTGAGGCGCACGACCCGCTCGACCTCGCCCACATACAGCGAACCATCCTGGAAAAAAGCCAGGCTGTTCGGGCGTTGGAGCCCGCGGGCGGCGATTTGCTGTACGTCCGCCTCGCCGTCCTGGTCTGCATCCACGAGGCGCAGGACGCGGTTCGAGCCGCGGTCAGCCACGTAAAGCTGCCCATCCGGACCGAAGGCGAGCATCCGCGGATCGTTCAACCCCTGGGTGTAAACGTTGATCGAGAAGCCCGGAGGCAGAAAGATCGGTTGTTCGGGCGGGGTGAGCCCCGGCGGGGCACTGGCGGGCGCTGCGCCAGATAGCGGGATGGCTGTCGGCGCGGGCGGGTCGGACAGGCGTGAGGGCAGTCCCAAACGCAGCGTGCAGGCAGAGAGGCTCAACACGCTAAGCGCCAAAATCAGCGCGGATAAATGTATTCGCCGGGTGTAAAGCTCGATTTGCGTCATAATCCTGGACTTTGCGTTCCCGAGTAAGTATACCTGGATTCTGAAGCAACCGTTTACAAAAAGTGCGGCTTTCGATCATCGACCGGGGTGGAAGCCTATCTCGCCGGGGGCGCCTGATTGAAGAGCCGCTCAAATTCCGCCTGATAAAGCGCCGCGATTTGCGGATCGTGGATGATCAGCAAATTCTCGTCATTGCGAGTTTCGGCTGAGAAGGTGAAGTTGAACGAACCCAGCGCCACGATCTGCCCGTCGATGATCATCACTTTTTCGTGCATTTGTTTGGGGTTTGCGTCCAGGCGCACATCCAGCCCGGCGGCTAGAAAGCGCGCGTAATCCGAGCCGCGGTTGGTTTCAACTTGCGAGCTTTCCATCACGCCTTCGACGCGCACACCGCGCTCAGCACTTTTGATCAGGGCGTTAGCCAGGTCGTCGGAGGTGAACGAGTACGCCAGGAAAGCCAGGCTTTTTTGGGCAGATTCGATCACCCGCAGCAGTTGGGCGGTGCAGCCGTCATCCGGCGAGAAACAGGTCTCGATCTTGGTGTTCCCGATCATCAGACTGGGGTGCGAGGTATTGGCGGGCGAACCCGGACCGAACTTGTCATCCACGAACATTTCCTCGAATTCTGCGGTGAAATTTTGCGCCAGTTCGGGCGAGCGCAGGCGGATGAGGGTGTTGTTGTTGCGGTAGCTCTCGTTAAGGGTGAAGTTCATAGAGCCAGTCCAGACCTCGAGTTGGTCGATGACGACGAATTTGTTGTGCATCGTCCCTTCGCGGCGGTCTCCCAACAGCGGGATGCCGGCGGCAATCAACTGCTGGATCTCCTTGGTGTCCAGATAGTCGCTGTCGGTAACCATGCGGACGCGCACGCCGCGCTGGTGGGCGGAGATCAGGGCGTCGCGCACGCTCCACAGGTTCAACTGCAACACGGCGACATCGACGCTGAAATGGGCTTGCTCGATGGCGGACGCCAGATGCCGGTCGGGTCCGTTCCGCAAGCTCTGGCTGTCGGGCGCGGAAGGATCTGTGAAGTAAATTGAGAACCAGCTTGCTGCTGGCGGGTGTGTCTCTACCGGCTCTGTGCGTAAGCCGGGGTTTTGCGGGGCGGAGACCTGACACGCCAGGCTGGCAAGCAGCAGCGCCGCGATGACGAAACTTGGATAGGAGAACCGGCGGTTTGAAGATCGGGTCATATCAGGCTGAGAGGTGTCTGTATTCGCTGCCGCATTTAGCCCGGTGCAGAAGAACACCTAGCGGGCTGGGTTTTGCGCTGGTCATTATAGCAGATTCAGGCTGGCAGGCAGATCACCGCGATGGGGCGGCCGCGCAGGTGCGTAAGAACGACGATGCGCTGCGCCTCTTCCGCTTCGCCGGGGCGGAGCCGCAGCTCGCGGATCAGCGCTTCGGGCTGCAGGGGCGAGCCGCGCTTTTTCACGACCACCCGTTCGACCCGCCGGGCGCGCAGGAGCGCTCGCAGGCGCTTCAGGTTGAATGGCAGCCAATCTTCGACCGCGAACGCTTTGGCAAACGGGGTGTCAACCAGACGGTCGGCGGTCAGATAGGCGATGTCCGGGTCGAGCTGCGCGGCGCCGAGCTGCGCGCCGAGTTTGCGCACCAGACCGGCGCGCAGGACCGCCGCGTCCGGTTCGTAAAGATAGGCGCGCGGTGCGTCGAGTTGCGGCGGCGGGTCGGTTTCACCTGGAGCAGCTTCAAGCACGTGAGGTCCCGGGAGCAATGCGGCGCGGCGCCCGGTAGATTTCAACGCTCCAAACCAGAGCAGCGCTTCTTTCAGTTCGCCGTTTAATGAAACGAATTCAATTTCGGCGTCGTATCCGCGCAGTTCCGCCAGGTTGACGCCGGGCGAAAGCTTGACCCCTAAAGCCGAAGCTTGCGGCAGCCAGCCCTGGATCACTTCTAGCGGCGGCTCATAGCGCCGAACCGAGCGGATGCGGCGGCTCTGAGACCGGCGTCCGGGATCGAAAAATAGCCCCAGGCGCGGGGTGAGCTGAAGCGGCAGCGGCTGGTTGAGGTCAGCCTGGATAAAAGCCGTCCGTTTATCGGGCAGCAGCGCGGCTAGGTTCAAACGCGCCATCGTCAGGCGCAGCGGATCCCAATCGATGGCGATCGTGGGGGCGTGCGCCGCCAGCGCCAGCGTATCCCCGCCGATCGAGCAGCCCAGGTCGAGCAGAGCGGCAAAGCCGGCAAAACGATTCGAGCGGTAAGCGGAAACCTGGGCGGCGCTGGCTTGCTCCAGCGCGCTGCGGGTGAAGTACATGCGCCCCGCCCCAGGGAATTTTACCGACGCCTCGCCGCGCAGGATGGCTGTTTCGAGCGCGGCGCGCGCCAGTTCCGCCGAATAGCGGCGGGACAAGGTTGTGAAGTGATTGAGGAAATCCTTTTCGCGCGGCTGTAATGCCTCGGCGTCAGCCAGCGCCTGCTGACCCAGCGGTGTGAGCAAGGCATATAGATCGCGGATATCCATACAAGGGTTCGGTCTTTTTCGAGCGCTACGGATTAATCCAGCAGGCGCTTAAAAACGTATTCGAGCGGATCGATGAACTCAGCCACCTTGAAGCGCAGGCTGGAAGCCTTGCCATCCATGCCGATTGAAAAGTGGACGAAACTTTGCTCGTAAGTCGGCGAGGACCAGGTACACAGAAATGTGTTGGCGTGCCAGTGTTCCAGCGTGCCCTTCAGGTTTGGGTGCCCCTCCGGCTGAAGCACGAACTGATTGTTTTGCATTGCCACGCTCAGCTTGCCGTAAATAGGGTCGGTGTATTCTCCAAGGTAGCTGGCTAGAGGAAGGCTGGGCGGGGCGCCAGCCTGGCGGCTGGCTTCCAGCTTCCGGCGGGCGTCTGCCGTCGCCTCGGCTTTCTTGCGATCCTGGGCGAGAAACTCGGTTTGCCAATCGGTCCGCGGCAAGTCCAGGGCGGCATCCAGAATGTGATAAAACAAGGCGGAGCTCAAGCTGGATGGCAGTTGGTTGGTCAGGATCACCAGACCAAGCCGTTCTTCCGGCAGAAAGGCAGCCAGCGACTGCATGCCGTCCACGCCGCCGGTGTGGCTGACGACCAGTCGTCCGCCATAATCGCTTAACCCCCATCCCAGACCGTAGGCTGAGAAATGACGCCGCGGGATCAACCTGCGGGCGTCAGCGTCGATGGGGATCAGGGTGTGCGGCAGGCGCGTCTCCTCGAGGATGGCTGGATCGACAAATTGGCTTTTGTCCCACTGACCGTTCGCCAACTGGAAGCGCAGCCAAAGCGCCATATCATGAGCGGATGAATTAATTCCGCCCGACGCCGCATGAGCATCCAGCTTTACGTAAGGCACCTGGATGAGCTTGTTGCCCGCCAGGGCGTGCGGTTGAGCAACGTTGTCCATCCCCGCCAGCTCATCCACGCCGGTGGTGGTGCGCTTCATGCCGAGCGGCTCGATCAGCCGGGTGCGGACAAAGTCCTCCCAATTCAAACCCGAAAGGCGCAGGATGATCTGCCCGGCTGCCAGAAACATCAGGTTGGAGTAGCCGAACCCGCCGCGCAGATGAAACGCGGGTGGGATGAAACGCACGCGCCACAGAACCTCCTCGCGGGTGTAGCTCGAACCGTAACCCATGAAGTCCCCGCTAAAAGTTGCCAGCCCGCTGCGGTGGCAGAGCAGGTCGCGCACGCTGATCTCACGCGTGGCTGCCGGATCGAAAAGCTGGAAATCCGGCAGGTATTGGTTCGCCGGATCGTCCCAGGCGAGCTTCCCTTCCTGAACCAACATCCCGATCGCGGTGGCAGTGAAGGCTTTGGTGCATGAGCCGATCGCAAAGATCGTATGCGCATCGACCGAGCCGGTCTTGCCGTGCGCGCGCTCGCCAAAGCCGCGCGCATAAACAATCTGATCGCCGTTGACGATCGCAACGCCCAGCCCCGGCACGCCCCAGGCAGCCTGCATGGAGCGCACGGTTTCATCCAGATCTTCCCAGAAGTTTTTCATCTCAAATTGTCATCAAATTGTCAGCACAATGATGCCGGCTATCGTCAGCAGGGTGCCGGCAACGCTTTTCCAGGTGAGCGGTTCGCCGCCCAAAATAATGCCCATCAACGCCCCGAACAAGGGCGAGGTGAAGGCGATCGGCATGACTCGGGTCAGCGGCGCGCCTTTCAAGGCGGTGTAAAAAAACAACATGCCCAGCGAACCTGCGACCACGCCGCCCCCAATCGCCAGCATCAGCAAGGCTTTGCCGCCAGCCTGCGGCAATGTTTTCCACTGCGGATAACTGACTGCGCCGAGGATGACCAGGGCGACCGCCGTGCGGATTGTGATTCCCATTTGAGGCGCGAGGTTGCCCAGGTGGAGCCCTTTCTTTTCGAAATAGCCGCCGATGCCCCAAGCCATGGCAGTGAGAAGAGCGTAAAATTCGGGTTTCATTGAATTTTCCTGTGGATCGATTTGGTTATTCAGGCGGACGAGATCGCCGCCGTTCACAACGTTGAGCGGTCACTTTTCCGTTAGCTTTGACCGTTTTCCGTCAGCATCAGGCGCGCCGCGCGGCGGGCGATTTCGACCGCAAAATTGGTGCCGCGATCCCAGGGATAAACCTGGCTCATGCTGGCAAAAAACAAACCCGGGATCGGGGTTTGAATGGGGGGAATGTTCTTTGAGTGGTTCACGAGCGGCACCGGCTGGGCGTAATTGGTGCGAAAGAGCCAGGTTTTGCGGATCCAGTCCGGGGAAAAAGACGGGTTGAAGCGCGTCAGGGAAGGCAGGAAGCGCTCCAACAGCTCTTCCTGGGAAAGGCGGAAGTATTCGTGATCGGTCTCCAGGTAATCGCCGATGTAGACGATGTGCTCGCCCGCGAAATGCTCCGCTGAGACGAAGTTCGTATGCTCAACCAGCGCCAGGTAGGGGAAGCCCGCCGACTTGGGGATGTTGTACCAGTAATAACCTTGCTCGGAGAGTTGATGCTTCAACGCCAGGATCATCACAACCGCGCCCATGCTCTCGAGTTCGAGCAAGCCGCGCAGGTAGTCCGCGGGCAAGCTGGGCGCTAGGCGCGCCAGGAGCGCGGGGGAGGTAGTGACCAGGCACTGGTCGAAGCGCCCTGCGCCGTGCGCCGTCTCGATCATCAACCCGCTTTGCGGGAGGGAGTCGATCTGCACTACGGGGGTGGAAAGCTGGATCTCGACGCCAAGCTGCTGGATGTGCTCGGCAAGCAAATCGGCGAAGGCTTGAAACCCGCCCTGGAACGTGCCCAGGCGGGTTGTGCGGGCTTTGAGGCGCGCCCACATCCACGCCATATTCACTTTGGCGGCGTAGCGCTCGCCAAATTTCCCCAAAAGCAGGGGCTGCCACATCAGCTCATAGACTTGATCGCCCGCCCAGCGGCGCATCCATTCGGCGACGGTGTATTGTTCCAGGGTTTTCCAGTTGCTGGTCAGTTTGAGGTAGAGACCCACCAAGCCGAAGCGGATTTTGTTAATCCCCCAGCCGAGGCCTGGAAAGAGGATCGCCTTGAGGATCGAGTCGAAAGGGTAGAAGCGACCGTTGTAATACATGACGGTGTACGGTCGTTCGAAAACCACCCGGCTGTGCAAGCCGAGCTCGTCAACCAGGTTGAGCAGGTGCCGGTCGCTGGCGAAAAAATGGTGATAGTATTCCTCTACCGACCAGTCCCATTCCGGCTCCTTGAAACCTGCCGCCAACCCGCCGACTTGCGCGCTTGCTTCGAGCACGGTCACATCGTGCCCCGCCTGTGCCAGGTCGTATGCGGCTGACAAACCGCCGAACCCGGCGCCGATGACCGCGATTTTTTTCTTCAATCAAGCCTCCGCCCTGAGGGTTTCCATTTCTGCGCTGTAGTGAATGCCTTTTTTAAACATATAATAGCCGCCCAAGGCGGTGATCGGCAGCCAGAGGGCGGCGTGGAGCGCCAGGGTGTAGGCAGCCGCGGTCGCTTTGGGGACGTTGTAAGCCTGAAGCACGGCGATCCCCGGGGCGTCGAACGTGCCAACATAACCGGGCGCCGAGGGGATCGTGGTCGCCAGGTTGACGATGCCGTTCATCAGCATCAGCGCGAAGAAGCTCACCCGGAACGGGAAGGCGTGCATCAAGAACCAGTATTTCCCGGTTTCGAGCAGCCAGATCACCACCGAGGTCAGGAAAATCATCAGCGCGCCGCGCGGCGAGCGCAACGCCGCCAGACCCCCCAAGAAGCGGTTGGAAAACCCGAGAATGGGTTCGCGGAAACGCTCCGGCAAGAACCGGCTCACAAACGCGGCGAGGATTGCCTGAGCGCGCCCGGGGTACATCGCGGCAGCCAGAAACACCAGCAGGGCGCCGATGAAAATTACGGTGCCGCCGAGCGCAAGTGTGCGGATATCGCCCACAAAACCCGAACTGGTGGTCAGCAGCGCGAGCTCAGCCAGGTTGATAAAGATAAACCCCAGCATGACCACGCCGTCAAAGACGCGCTCGACGATGATCGTAGCAAGCGAAGCAGAGATAGGGATGTCCTCATCCTTTTTAAGCACCACTGCCCGCAGCAGTTCGCCCGCGCGGGCTGGCAGAATGTTGTTGCCGAAGTATCCGATGGCTACGGTGGGGAACAGTTCACTGGTGGAGATCGATTTGAGGGGTTTTAGCAAATAATGCCAGCGCCAGGCACGCGCCCACACGGCGACGAAATACACCGCGACGCCGGGCAGGAGCCACCAGTAGTTGGCATTTTGGAACGCCTGGCTCAACTCGTCCAGATGCAAGCCGCGCAACGCGATGTAGAGAAATACCAGGCTGATGACTAACCCCAGCCAGAATTGCCAGCGTTTCACGCCGCTCATTCTACCACTCAATTGGATATAATTTGCGTTATGCGTAACCTGCTGAAGGTTGGGTTGTTAGTGGGGGCGTTGGCAATTTTAGCAGCGGTATCAGTCTTTGTGTGGGGGGCGCCGCGCGTTCTGGAAGTTCTGCCTGCGGATGGGTCCGAGGGCGTTCCTGCCCGGGCGCAGGTGAAAATCACTTTCTCGCAGCCTTTGGACAGCGCAGCTACAGAAGCGCGCTTGAGCTTCGACCCGCCCATAGAAGGGGCTTATACCTGGGAAGGCAGCCAACTGATTTTCACGCCCGAGCAAGCCTGGCTCGCTGGCGGGACGGTGCGCGTCCGGCTGGAGGCTGGAGCGCCAGCCCGGTCATTCCCGTGGTTGAGGCTGCGCGAGGAGGGCGCATGGTCTTTTTCGATCCGTTTGCCGCAGATCCTCTATCTCTTTCCAGCGGTTGGATCGGCTAACCTGTATCGGTATGACCCCGTCCGCGCCCAAAGCGCGCCGCTGACCGGCTTCGAAGCCGGCGTGCTCGATTTTACGGTCGATGGCGCGGGGCAGGCGGTTTATCTCAGCGTCCGGCGCGGGGCGGAGGGCAGCGTGATCTACCGGATGGACCTCTCGACTGAAGTGGTGACCAGCGACAATACGGGAAAAGGCTCAGGTTCGCAAGCGGCGGCAGATTTTCAGGTTGTTTATGAGTGCGAACAAGCGATTTGCAGCGAACTGGCGCTGGAGCCAGCCGGGCGCTACCTGGCGTATGAGCGCCGCGCGCTGCCTGGGGGCGCCGGGTCGCAAGCGCCGCAGGTATGGGTTTTGCCCCTCCAGCCGGCTGACGGCGAACCCGCATTTCTGGCTGGGCTGGCGGATCACCAGACGATATTGCCAGCCTGGTCGAGCCGGGGCGTGCTGGCGGTGTACGACCGCGACGCTTCAGCTTATCTTTTTAGCGAGCCGGGCAAGGGTGTGCAGGCGCGCTTTCCAAATCGAACCGGCGAGCAAGGCGCCTGGCGCCCGGATGGCGAGGCTTTTCTGGCGCCCGAAATCATCTATCTGGGGGCAAACATCTCTCCAGAGCTTTCCGGTCTAGAATCGCTAGCAGACAGCCATTTGATCCTTTTCTTTCTTCACAGTGAGAAGACGCAGGACCTCACCCCCGGAGAAGGCATCGAAGACACCGCGCCCGCTTATTCGAAGGATGGCAATTTTCTGGCATTTGCCCGCAAATACCTGGACGTTCAGAACTGGACGCCGGGACGCCAGCTCTGGATTGCGCAGGCGGTCAGCCGGGAAGCGCGCCAGATGACCGATGTGGCGGTTTACAATCATTTCGATTTTGCCTGGAACCCTGCCAGCGATCAGCTCGTCTATGTGCGGTTTGACCAGAGCGCGCTGAGCCAGCCGCCGGAAATCTGGCTGCTCGATTTGGCTTCCAACCAGTCCACCAGCTTGATCCAGGGTGGATTTTCGCCGCAATGGGCGCCTTGAACGGCAGCTATTCCATACCCCCTAAAGCGGTCGAAAATAGTGTAGAATCAAACTGAAAGGAATGGACGAGAACAAATTATGAGCGAAAAAGAAAGCGCCCAAAATGTGATTGAAAGCTATCGCAAAAGGCAGCAAGCGGCTCGCCGGGCGCCGCTGTTACTTGGCGTGACAGCTGTGCTGCTCATCGCGGGCGCGGCTATCCTGATCTTTTGGCTGCTGGGTTCTGGAACGCCGAAATTCTCCATCGCTTTGTTTCCGTCACCCACCCCGACGCCCACTGAAACCGCTACGCCGACGATGACCGCGACCGCCAGCCCCACCGCAACTGAAACGCTTCCGCCTACCGAGACCCCAACGGAGACGGCTATTCCGACCCAATCCGGTCCCTTTGTTTACCAGGTCGAGGAGGGCGACAGCCTCTGGACGATCTCCCAGGAATTCAAGGTGGATCTGCTGGTGCTGATCGCGGTGAACAACCTGGATCCGGCTTCACCGGGGATCCGGGTTGGGGACAAACTGATCATCCCGGCGCCGGACACCCAACTACCGAGCCCTACGCCGCTGCCAACCAACATCGGCCGCGGGACGCGCATCGAATATCGGGTGCAGTTAGGCGATTCTCTCGGCGCGATTGCCACCCGCTTTAACAGCACCGTCGAAGACATCAAAGAAGAGAACAAAATCGAAAATGAGAACTCGATTTTTCCGGGGCAGATGCTGATCATCCGGGTGAATATTGTCACGCCGGCGCCGACCGCGACCGAAGTGCCAACCGTCGTATTCCAGGTGAACGGCACGCTTGTGCCGACCGCGATCACTCCCGGAGTGCCAGCCGCTCCCAGCGCCACACCCTAGAATCCCGACCTGGAACGCCGCCGCAACGCGCCCCGGCTGTTGAGGGGTCGATTGCGGCGGCGTTTGCATTTCAGGTTCAACCGCCCTATTCAGCGTGCGGCGGACTCGGCGGGCAGGTGTGCTGCTCTTTGAATCTGATCAGGAACCCGGTCAGGGCAGGGCAGCGCTGGAGCGAGCGATGCTCTCGAGAATCTCAGCCGCCTCTTCGGGGTCGGCGATGTGGACGCGGCCGTCGGCGTCGGTGTGTGTGGGGATCAAGCGGTAACCCAGGTACTGGCTGCCTTTAAAGTCTACCAGCAAGATGATCCCCTGACGGTGGTCGCGCAGCCCCTGATCGAACACAAAGTTTCCCAGCCCGTAGAAAACCGGCACGCCGTCCAACTCCTGGATCGCCTGCACCACGTGGGTGTGATTGCCGACGATCAGGTCTGCGCCATATTCGATCAACTGACGGGCTTGTTGCTGCTGGTTCCAGTTTGGGATGGCGATGTCCTCCGAACCCCAATGCGGCATGGCGATCACCACATCGGCTGACTGGCGCGCCAGTTCAATTGCGCGCTTCATGTTCTCCGGGATCAGGTGGGCGATGCCCGGGTGGTCTTCACCCGCAAAAACAACCGGGTCCATCTTGCTGTCGCCCAGCGAGACGAAGCCAAACCGCACGCCGTTGCGCGTAAACACAACCGGCTGGAGTGCCGCCTCGAGGTCCGCGCCGGCGCCCACGGTCTGAATGCCGGCGCGCTGCAGGTTGGCGAGCGTGTCAAAGAAAGCGTAATCGCACCAGGATTTCATCAGTCCACAGTCTTTGATGTGATTGGTCGCGACTCCCATCAGGTCGAAACCCGCCCGGGCTGCGGCGCCGGCGTTGTCCGGGCTGCCGACAAGCTGCCACGTGGTCAGGCAGCCGGTGTGTTCCACCCGATCCGACATGGTGGCATTAAAGACGCCCACGGTCAGGTCCGCCGCAGAGAGTGTCTCGCGCACTTCTTCGTAGGGGTAATCGGGGTTGCCGATTTCGTCCAGCTTAGCCTGGACGCAGCGCGCCGGCACGATGATGCCGGTGAAGATCAGCGTGGTGGTCAGCGGCTCGGCGGTTGGGGTCAGGCTGGGCGTGAGGCTAGGTTTGGCGGTTGGCAATGCCTCGGCGGTGGATGGGGGCAGAAGCGTAGCCGTGTGCGTGGACGAGGGCAGGAGCGTGGTGGTGTGGGTGGCTGGGATCGCGGCAGGGGTAGGGGAAGAAGTCGAAAGCGTGATAACTTCCGGGCTGACCTGACGCTCCACGGGCGCAGCCGCCGACCCGCTTTGACAGGCAGTTTGGAACAGCGCAAGGCTCAATAGGAAGATCAGGGTAAGCGGAGGAAAGGGGAATATTGAAGATCGGCGCATCCTGTGAGGTCTCTTTTTGATTGGTTAGTTTTCGTCTGCGGGAGGGGCGGTTGGGCCGTAGTCCAGGATCTCGCGCGTGCCGGTGCCGGGGTCTGGAGGACCGATGATGCTCTGTTCTTCCATTGTCTCGATCAGCCGGGCCGCGCGGGTGTAACCAATGCGCAGGCGGCGCTGAAGCATGGAGATCGAAGCCCGGCCCTGGCGGCGCGAGAGATCGACCGCCTCTTTGAGCATTGGGTCGGCGTTGTCCTGCTCCATCTCCTCCCAAAGCGGGATCTGTTTGAGCGGAAGACCAGCGAGCGGAGCGTCTGGCGCGCCGCCGGCTGTGCTCGGCGCGGGTTGGATCAAGCCGGCAAAGCTCTGCCAGTACGTGACCAGTTTGAGCGTCTCGACCTCGGAGACGAAAACGCCCTGCAGACGCACGGGCGCCGGCGCGTCGGGAGCCTGAAAGAGCATATCGCCTCGCCCGAGCAGCCGCTCGGCGCCCGGCTGATCCAAGATGACCCGGCTGTCAACCCCGGATGCCACCGCGAACGCGATGCGCGCCGGAAAATTGGCTTTGATTAAGCCGGTGACCACGTCTACCGAGGGGCGCTGGGTGGCAATCACCAAATGGATGCCAGTGGCGCGCGCCAGTTGAGCCAGGCGCGTGATGGTGCGCTCGGTCTCATCCGGGGAGAGCATCATCAAATCAGCCAGTTCGTCGATGATCACGACCAGGAAGGGCATCTTCTTTTCCCTCTGGGCGACCATGCGCGCGTTGTACTCCTGGATGTTGCGGCACCCGGCTTCTGCCAGCTTACGGTAGCGCATGTCCATCTCGCGCGTGACCCATTGCAATACGGTCACAACGCGCTCCAATTCCACCACGACCGGCGCAAGCAAGTGTGGGATGCCGTTGTAGCCGGTCAACTCGACCCGCTTGGGGTCCACCATAACGATCCGCAGGTCGTTGGGCGTGTTGTGGAGCAGCAAGCAGCAGATCAGCGCGTTAACGCACACCGACTTTCCCGATCCTGTGGCTCCGGCGATGAGCAAATGGGGCATGCTGCTCAGGTCGGCTGCCACGGCGTTGCCCGAGACGTTCAAACCCAGCGCGAAACGCAGCGGAGATTTAAGCCGCTTAAAGGCTTCGCTCTCGATCAGGTCGCGCAGCGCCACCAGGGTGATCTCTTCATTGGGCACCTCGATGCCGACAAACCCTTTGCCGGGCACCGGCGCCTGGACGCGAATGGTGCGGGCTGAGAGAGCCAGCGCCAGATCGTCCGCCAGGGAGGCGATCTTGCCGACCCGGACGCGCATCCGCCCGCCGCGCGACTCGATGAAGTCCGGTTCGACGCCGAATTGGGTGATGGCGGGCCCGCGGTTGATTTCGACCACCCGCCCCGGCGCCCCAAAGGAGGCAAGCGTTTCCTGGATCACATAGGCGCGCTGCCGATCCGACTCGTCGCTCTGCACCGTTTCGCTGCCCGCGTCGAGGATCTCTTGCAGCGGCGGGAGCGTCCATTGGAGCGCCGCCTCAGCCTGCCCCGACTGGAGCGGCTGGGACAGAAACGACGGCGTTGCCGATCCAGCCGCGGCGGTCGAAATCGGAGAAGACGAAGCTGAAATATTCGTAGAGAATTCGGAAGTCGAGATGGCGGACCCGGTCTGCTTGAGCCGGCGTTCTTGGCGCAAATCGCTCCACCAGTCCTGGACGTTCTCGATCGCAGACGTAAAGACGTGAAGCAGCTCGGCGATGGTGATGTCGAGCAACAGCGCCAGGGAGATCAGCAGCCACGCGCCCAGCGCAATCGCTGCGCCGCCCGGTCCCAGGAAGGCAACCAGCGCGCCGGCGGTCAGTCCGCCCGCGTACCCGCCGCCCTGCTGCTGAGCTGCCAGTTCCATCGCCGGGGCGTCCCGGATCAGCATAGCGGTGAAATGCACCAGCGCCAGCAGGTTGAAAAACAGCAGGATGAAACCCACCAGCCGCTCGACGGCGAGCTGCGGAATACGCTCAAAGCTGCGCAGGATGAACCACAACCCCCCGGCGAGGAGGATCAACGGAAAGACAAAGCGCCCCCAGCCGAATGCCAAGCCAATTGCGTCGACCCAGGCGCCGGTCAGGCTGCCCTGGAGCGGCGAAAGCATGCTCAACAGAGTGAGCAAGCCCAGCAAAGCCATCACGATGCCGAGGATATCGAGTTTTTGATCGATTGACAGACCGGCGCGCACCGGAGCAGCCGGGCTCTTCTTTTTCGGGATCGCAGTTTTAGGAGTTGGCTTGCCGTGCGGCTGGCGCCCGCCGCGGCTGGGTGAGGCGCCGGCGGATTTATGCGCCTTATGGCTGCCCGCCTGAGGGGAGGTTTTCGGGCGCGCTGAGGGGGTCTTTGAGGCGGGCTTGCTCTTCGTCTGATTGGAAGATTTCTTGGTGGCAGCCATGGTTCGCTGAGGATTATAGCACAAATGGTCTGTTCGCCCTTTTTATTGGCAAGCGCTGGCGGAACATGGGGTACAATTGCATGGTAGCCCTGCGGCTGCAACATCCACTTCGGAATAAGTGCAGCTTGTTTGAAATTGTGTTTCTAGGGACCTCCGCATCAGCGCCATCCGCCCGGCGCGGTCTGTCGGCGCAGATTGTGATGCACGACGAATACCGCTTTCTGGTCGATTGTGGAGAAGGCACTCAGCGTCAGATTATGCAGTCGGGTCTGGGCTTCAAGCGCCTGAACCGCATTCTGATTACCCACGGGCATCTCGATCACATCCTCGGGCTGGCGGGGTTGTTATCGACTTTTTCGCGCTGGGAGACGATCGAAGACCTCGAGATCTACGCTGGCGAATGGGCGCTGGAGCGCATCCATGATCTGCTGTACGGGGTCGTGCTGCGCGGCGCCCGCCCGCCGATGCGAATCGACCTCAAGGCGATCGAGCCGGGGCTGATTTTCGAGGCGGGGGATTTTCGGGTTCGCGCGTTTCGGGTTTATCATCGCGGCCCCGATTCGTTTGGGTTTCTGTTCGAAGAAGCGCCGCGCCGCCCCTTTCTAGCCGAGAAGGCTGAAGCGCTCGGCATCCCGCAGGGTCCCTGGCGGCGCGGCCTGGTGAACGGGCAGGCGGTGACGCTGCCGGATGGAAGAGTGATCCAACCGGATGAGGTGCTGGGTCCCGAACGGCCCGGCACGCGGCTGGTGCATGTGGGGGATGTGGGGCGCACCGAGGACTTAGAGGCGGTCTGTCAGAACGCCGACACTCTGGTGATCGAAGCTACTTACCTGGAAGAAGAGCTTGCGATGGCTAACGAATTTGCCCACCTCACGGCGCGGCAGGCTGCGACGCTGGCGCAGCGCGCAAAGGTGAGCGAACTGATCCTGACCCATCTTTCGCGGCGCTATCGCGAGCGGGACGTGTTAGCGGAAGCCCGCGCGGTCTTCCCGCGCGCCTGGGTAGCGCGCGATTTTGATCGCTTCCAGATCCGGCGGGGGGAGATGGTCAAGGTCGACGCGCGCAAGAGCCCTCTGCCGGATTACGAACTGGAAAAAGCGCAGGATTAGCGAAAGCGCAGCCCGGTCGCCTGAACCGGGCGTCAGATTTCGATGCTTTCGCCGGGTTTAAGGACCTTCACCTTGCTGCGGGTTTCCTTTTCGACGCGCCCCGCCCATTTTTGGGGGTCCTGCGCGATCAGTCCCCAGGTGTCGTAGTGATAGGGAACCACGGTTTGCGGCGCCAGCAGCTGCACCGCACGCAGGGCGTCGTCGGGACCCATGGTGAAGTTGTCGCCAATCGGAAGGATGGCAAGCTGCAAGCCCTCTTCGCCGATCAACCGCATGTCGCTGAATAAGCCCGTATCGCAGGCGATGTACACCTTCTCGCCCGCGAGGGTGGTGAGCAGAAAACCGCACGCCAGTCCGCCGTAAGAGCCATCCGGGAGGATCGAACCATGCACCGCCAGGGTGAGCTTGAGATAGCCAAAGGGATGCATGTATCCGCCGCCGGGCTGCTGCCCATGCGTCTGGATGTTGTTCTGTTTCGAGATCCAGCCCGCGATTTCGACATTCGCGATCACCGTCGCGCCGGTGCGGCTGGCGATGGCAACTGTATCGCCGACGTGGTCAAAATGCCCGTGCGAGAGCAGGATGAAATCGGCTTGCACCTTGTCCGGATCCGCCGCGGCGAACGGGTTGTCGTGCAGGAACGGATCCACGAGTAGTTTATACCCCTCGGTATCGATCGCGAGGGCTGAATGACCGAGCCAGGTAACTTTACAGCTCACGAGAACCTCCTTGTTTTTGAAACGATACAATTTGCAATTGCTCGATCCGGGGATCGCCTGTGTGTAAACGTCACGCTCATTCCAACTTGATTATTATATTCAATTTCCCGCAATCCGGCTTTGTTGATGTGCCGGTTATTTGCGCCCCGGGTCGAAATCACCTGGGATCAAAGAGTGCATAACGGCTTCTTGCAGGGTCTCCCCGATCAGGATGCGGTTGCGCAGCAAACCCTCGCGCCGCGCTCCGACTTTCTCAGCCACGCGCAGGCTGGCGCGGTTGCCGGTTGCGACCACGATCTCGATCCGGGATAGCTGCAAGTCTTGAAACCCGAAGCGCGCCAGCAGCGGTACCAGGCGCGTCGCGATCCCCCTTCCGCTGTGCGAAGTGCGCACCCAGTAGACCAGATTCGCCAGGCGGTGAAGTGGGTTGAAAGCGTTGAAACCGCAGCCGCCCAGCAGGGTGGTTTTTCCTTCGGCGTCTTCAACTGACAGAACGGCAAAGGCGAAATTGACGCCGCGCTCCCAGAAAGCCGGCTGCGCCTCGATCCAGGCGCGGATGCCGGGCAGCGTCGCCGGCTCCTGAGCGAAGGACATCCAGGGTTTTAGCTCCGCCAGGGATTCGTTGATGGCTTCGACGAACTCTTCGGCGTCCTCGAGCCGAACCGGGCGCAGGGTGATTGCCCCATCCGTCAGGCAGACCCGATCGCGTGCAGGTAGTTGCATGGTCGGCTTTAATTATAGACCCAATGCGCGCAAAGAGAGCATTGTATCCGTTCGGTCCCGGCTTTCAGGTAGAATCGGGCTATGCCGAGCGTATCGGTGCTGCTGCCCTGTTTCAACGCCGCCGCTACCCTGGACGAGGCGCTGGCGAGCCTGACCTGTCAGACCCTGACGGATTTCGAGGTGGTCTGTGTGGACGACGGCTCGACGGACGCGACCCCGGCGTTGTTGGAGGCGTGGGAGCGGCGCGACCGGCGCATCCGGCTGCTGCGGACGGAACACGCCGGGATCATCGCCGCGCTCAACGCCGGGCTGGAAGCCTGCCGGGCGCCCTACGTGGCGCGCATGGACGCCGACGACCGCTCCCACCCGCAGCGGTTGCAGCTCCAAGCCGCGTTCCTGGACGCCCACCCGCAGACCGACCTGGTGAGCTGCCGGGTGGCGGGCTTTCCGGCTGGGCAGGTGCGCGAGGGTTTTCGCGTTTACATCGAGTGGCTCAATGGGTTGCTGAGCGACGAACAGATCCGCCGCGAGATGTTCGTCGAGAGCCCGCTGCCCCATCCGAGCGTGACCTTTCGCCGCGCGGCGGTGCAGCGATTGGGCGGCTACGAAGACCACGGCTGGGCGGAAGACTATGACCTGTGGCTGCGGCTATATCTTGCCGGCGCCCGCTTTGCCAAGCTGGAGGAAACGCTGGTAGAGTGGCGCGAACGCCCCGACCGGCTGACACGCACGGACGCGCGCTATTCGCTCGAGAACTTCCTGCGGGCGAAGGCTTATTACCTGACGCGCGGACCGCTGATTGGGCGCGACGCGGTGATCCTGTGGGGGGCGGGGATGGTCGGACGCCGGCTGGGTCGCCAGCTCATCCGCCAGGGCGTACCGTTGACCGCGTTCATCGACATCGACCCGGCGAAAATCGGGCGAACGCGCCACGGGCGGCTGGTCCAGGCGCCGGAGGACCTGCCGCGGCTCTGGGGGAGCTGTCAGAACCCGGCGCTGCTAGCTGGGGTGGGGGCGCGCGGCGCCCGAAAATTGATTCGGGCGCGGCTCGAAGCGCTGGGGCTGCGGGAAGGTCAAGATTGGTGGAGCGTGGCGTGAGCGTGGATCGGCGCGTGGTTATTCTCAGGAGGTGATCGTGGAAACGGACAATGCAATCGAAGTCGGAATGAAGGGCGAGCAGACCTTCGTGGTCGAGGAGCGGTTCACAGCCGCGCATTTGGGGAGCGGGTCGCTGCGAGTGCTGGCGACGCCCAGCATGATCGGTTTTATGGAGCGCACGGCGACCGAACTGCTGCAGCCGCGCCTGCCGCCGGGCGCTTCGAGCGTGGGCGTGCATGTAGATGTGCATCACCTCGCCGCTACGCCGGTGGGCGGTAAGGTGCGCGTGACCGCCGAGGTGACCGGCGTGGACGGTCGCCGGGTGGACTTCAAGGTCGAAGCCTGGGACGAAGTTGAACTGGTGGGTCAGGGCGTTCACCAGCGCGTCGTGATCGACGTGGAGCGGTTCCTCCAACGCCTGGAACGCAAGCTGCCGCAGGTCGAGCCCTGATGGCGCGCGTGCTTTACGACGGGTGGGACCTGGTCTACCGCCCCAACAGCCCGGCTGCGCTGCACCTGCTGACGCTGCTGGAAGCTTCGCCGGCAGGCGTACAGGCGCTGGCAGCGCTTCCGGGAGAGGCGCATCACCCGCTGCCGCCAAACTGCATCGCCGCGCAAGACGCCGTTCCAGATACACCCCGCAGCCGGCTGGGTTGGGAGCAGCGCCGGCTCCCCAGGCTGGCAAAGCGGCTCGACGCTGACCTGGTTCACAGTTTCAGCGGGGCGGCTTTATTTAGCGGGCTGCGCCAGGTGTACAGCCCGGCGGACCTCGCGTTGAGCGACCGCCTCGCCGGTCAAGAGCACGGATGGCGCGGCTTCGCCGAACGGCTGCGCGAAGCTTTGGGCGAGGGCGGGCTGAGGCACGGTTCGGCGCTGTTCTGGCCCCAAGATCTGCAGCGGGTATCGCCCGAACGGAGAGGCGCGCTTCCGCTGGTGAGCCTGCCCGCGGCGGTGCATCCGGAGTTCCTATCCGCCGCGCCGCCGCCAAACGGGCGGGCGCTGGCAACGCTGGACCTGCCGGAGACGTTTGTGCTGTACCAGGGGTCGGAGCGGGAAGCCTCGCTGAAACGCCTGCTGGGGGCGTGGACTTGGGCGGCGGGACCGATCGGAGAATATTACCCGCTGCTGGCGGTCGGGTTGAGCGCGGCGGGCTGCGAACGGTTCGCCGCGCTCGCCGCCGAACTGGGGCTGGAGGGCAGGGCGCGCTGCCTGCCGGCGCTGTCTCTTCCGGCGCTGGCGGCGGTTTACCGCGCCAGCAGCGCCATTTTTCACCCCGAAGCCTCGCCGGCTTGGGGCAGCCCGCTGCGGCGGGCGTTGGCGTGTGGCAAGCCGCTGGTTGGGCTGGACGAACCGCTGAGCGATGCGATCCTGGGAGAGGCGGCTTATCTGGTGAAGCCGGGCGGGACAGAAACCGAGCGCTGCCGGGCGCTGGGGGCGGCGCTCATCACGGTCATCGTAGAGGAGAGCGTGGCGCAGTCGCTTTCAACCGCGGCGCGGCGGCGGGCGGAGCAATACAACCCGGAGCGCTTCAGCGCGGCGTTGGGGATGGCGTATCAAAACCTGGCAAGCTGACCGGGCGCGATTAATCCCCGCTCCGGGGGGTCAGCGGCTGCGCAGCGTGCGCGCGGCGAAGAAAGCCAGTGCTCCCCCAGCCAGCAGGAAGAACACACCGATAATGCCAAGCAAGGGGGAGCGGCCTCCCTCGGGGGCGGGGATGCTGGGCTGTTCAGCGAGGGTCTGGGTGTTGGCTTGGGCGCCGAAGTTTATGTAAGTGATGTCGCCAGCCTTGAGCGCCAGGGTATAGCTGTTCTGGGTGGTGGGGTTGTAGCCCTCCGGAACCGCTACGCTGATGGTGTAGCTGCCCTCGGGCAGGTCGGAGTAGCACGTGGCGTCCGTTCCAGCGCCGGTCTGCGTCGATTCAGTCACCTCGCCGGTGCTGTTGGCAAAGCTGAGCGCGCCGTCCGGGATGGAAGGTTCGCTCTCCTGACGGATCGAGTCGCCGTTGATATCGTTGAAGAGCAGGATGCACAGCGTGCCTTTCCCGGGCAGGGGGGAAGGGGTGGGCAGGATGGGGGTGGGCGTGGGGGTTGGTCCAGGCGTGGGGGTGGTCTCGGCTGGGCCGCCCAAGCCAAGCAGCAGCTGTTGACCCTCGTAGATCGTGTCGCCGGTGAGTTGGTTGAGCGCGCGCAGTTGATCCAGTGAGACGCCGGTGAGCAGCGAGATGGCGAGCAGCGTGTCGTTGGGCTGGACGATGTAAATGATGCGCCCGTCGGGACCCGGGGTGGGGGTGTAGATCGGAAGCTGGGCGGGAGGGGCGGCGCGGGCTGGGGCGAGGCTGGCGAGCAAAACGGGCGCAGTCGACAGAATGAGGATCAGCGCAGCCAGCCCGGAAGAGAAGATGGAGGTTCTGTGTGGTTTTTGCATCGGGAGGAGATTATACCGGATTTGACCGCTTTAGGATGGAGGCAGACCGGCGCTCGGAGTGGGTTTCATTCGGCTGCGGCGGTCTTCACCCCTTGCAGGGCGAGGAAGCTGAGCAGGTTGAGGCAGACGGCGGCGAGCATGACGGGCAGGATGCCCCCAGCCGGAACGGTCTCGGCGTCCAGGTTGTAGAGCAACGGCATGGCGAGCGCACCGGAGGCGCGTCCGAGCGCCATGACGGCGATGTAGACCGACATAAAGGTGGCGCGTACAGAGGGCATCACTTCGGTCATGAGCGGGATAGTGCTGACAATCGTGAATTCAAAGGTCAGATAGATGAAGAATAAGCCGGTCAGCGCGCCAGCTAAGCTGCGCCCCCCCAGGTAGGGTAAGGACAGCGCCGCCAGCGCGTTGAGCGTCAGACCGATCATGACCGCGCGGCGCTTGCCGAGCCAATCCACAAACCCGCTGACCAGCACCTCGCCGCTCAACTCAGAGGCGCCGATCACGGCTGAGGCGACAGCCAGCACGGCGACCTTGACCTGGAACGACTGTTCGAGCCAGACGCCAAAAGTCAGGCTGATCAGCTCGTTGGAAGCGCTGAGCGTGAAGCCGACCAACAGACCCGCCAGCGCCGGGGCGAAGCGCAGCACGCGGCCCAGGTTTTTGAAGACGCTCGCGTTCGCCTGGGCAGCCGTCGGGCGGTCATCCGGCAGGATCAGAAAAAGCAAGAGCATGATTGCCAGACCCACCCCAGTCAGCCAGGGGAATGGCGCGCGCCAGCCGCCGCGCTCGATCGACAGCCCGATAAGCGGTACGCCGATGATGTAACCGAGCGACCAGCCAAGTTCAGACAACCCCAACACCAGCCCGCGCCGTTCGTAGCGCACCCGGTCGCCCAGAAACGCCTGCATGGACGGCACGAAGACAAAGTTAGCCATGATCCCAAGCACGAGCGAGAGGATAAACGTGGGGTAGGAGGGCCAGACGACCATCAGCGCTGCCCCGGCGGTGAACAAGCTCACGCCGAAGAGCATGCCGACCCGGCGGCCGCGCGTGTCGCCGACCGAGGCAAGCACCGGGCCCAGCACTCCCGAAGCTGAGCGAATGGTGATGGCGAACGAGAGCAGGCGCAGATCGACCTCCAGACCGCGCCCGAAGATGGGCAGGTAGGGATAGACCATGCGCACCATGGTGTTGATAGCGGTGCGGGCAAAAGTAAAGGCGGGAAGCTGATAAATCAGCGAACGGTTCAACGAAACGCCGCCGGTTTATTGGACAGCGGACTCAGGGGGATCCAGCCGCAGGAAAAGCCGCGCGACCTGCCAGGCTGCCAGCAAGGTGACGCCAACCAGCAGGAAGAAATAGACCTGGATCAGGCGCGAATCGGAAGAGAGGATCGGCGAACTCGGATGCATGATCTCGCGGGTGCTGTTGATGGCGATCAGCAGAGTGGAGATGAAGAGCAGGTTCGCGAGCGAGGTCCAAAAGGGGTTGGCGATGAGCGAAAGGCCGATCTGGAGCAGCAGCCCGCTGATGGCGTAGATGAGCGCCAGCCGCCAGCGCGGCTCAGCCAGGTAGAGCCCGTTCCAGTTGGTCTGCATCGCCCACATTGAGATGGGTAGGTAGGTGATCCAGAAAACCAAGCCGGCTCTGCCCAGGGCGCGCGACCAGGCGTGCAGCGCGGCGGCGCTGCGCCGCTCTGGCGGGCGGACGAGGATCGCAGCCAGCCCGGTCAAACCCGCGGCGATGAACAGGGCGAGCGAAGCCCAGACCCAGGCGCCGTGCAGATAGACCACGCGGATATTGACGCCGAGGGATTTCTCGACAGGACCGACCCGGGTGAGCAGCAAGATCGCTGCCAGGGCGATCAAAATCAAGACCAGTGGGGAGCGCGCCAGGCGGGTGATGCGGTTTGAGGGTGGCAGTGTCATCGGCTCGAATTTTACCCTAAAAAAGAGCGCAGCGCGCCAATGCCTCACTTTTCGGGGAGGCATGACCGATTATTCGTCGGGTTTGAGGCGATCAGGGGTTGAGGTGGGGCTGGTGGCGGTGGGGGTTGGGCTGGATGTGGGTGTCTGAGTGGGTGTGCGCGTGGCGGTAGCGGTGCGGGTGGGCGTCGCGGTGGCGGATGGGCGGACCGTGGGGGTATCGGAGGGCAGGGGGGTGATGGTGGGCGCGGAGGTGAAGGTCGCCGGCGCGCCCGCGGTGGGGGCAAGCTCCACCAGCGTGGGGGTCGGGCTGGATTGACCCACCCCGAAAAGCGCGCCGCGCGCGTTGAGCCAATAGCCCGAGAGAGCGAACACCAGCAGCGCCGCGAGCAGGTAAACCAGCCAGAGGCGCGGCCAGGACGAACGGCGGCGCCTCGGGCGTTCCGCGCGGGTGAGGTTCGCCGGAGCGCGTTCGGAGATGGTCAGAGGTTGCGGGTCATTTGAAGCGCCCGGCAAGCCGTCTTCATAAGCTGCCTTGACGACCTGTTCGGCTTCCAGGCGGGCGCGCTCCTGGATCTCACGCCGGGCTTGCTCTAAAGCCTCCAGACGGGCGGTCTCCTCGGCTTCCAGACGGGACTGTTCTTCAATCTCGCGCCAGCGCTTGAGTTGCTCCTCGTGGCGCTGGTGGGCGGCGGCGTCGCTCATCCCGAGGCGGATCGCCCGCTCCAGGTTGGAGGCGAAGTCAAGGGCGTTGTCGAAACGCTCTGCCGGATCGGGCGCGAGGGCGCGCGCCAGCGCCTCGCCAGCCTGGAACGGCAGGCTTTGGAGCGCCAGGAACGGCTGTTCGAGCGCGGCGGTCTTTTTCTGCAAAATCTCGTCCCGCGATGGGGCGACAAACGGATTTTCCCCCGAAAGCATCTCGACTAAAGCGCAAGCCAGCGAGTATTGGTCAGCGCGGGGGGTGGGCAGCTGCCCCTGCAGCATCTCGGGCGGGAGATAGGCGGCGTCGTAGAGGTCGGCGGCGGTGGGGGGCAGGAGTTCGCGCAGGGCGTTGGTCAATCCGTAATCGCTCAGAACAGCGCCCTGGTCGGCGCTGAGCAGGATGTTGTGCGGCGTGACACGCCCGTGGGTCCAGCCGCGCTCTTCGGCGAATTCGATGCCCTGGGCAATCTGATCGAGGACCTGCAGGGCGCGCCCCCAGGGAAGCGGACCGGAGCGCTGCAGGTGGGCGGCGAACGATTCGCCGCCCACAAAGCGCTCGACAATGTAATAGCGTCCCTGCGCCTCAGCCGCCTCCCAAACCCAGGCGAGGCGCGGGTGCACCAGCTCCGCCGCGCGCTGGGCGCGCTCTAGGAAGCCGCGCAGCGCAGCGGCTGGAAGCAAGCCCGGACGCAGCAACTTGAGGGCGACCGGCCGGCGCCGCACCATATCGAAGGCTTGATAGGTCTCGGTGAAGTTTCCAGCGCCGAGCAGGTCTTCGAGGCGGTACTGGGCGATTGTGGCAGCGGTCGGCATGATTTACTTGAGCATGGGCATCCGAATGCCGTGCTTCTTGGCAGCCTGGATGGCTTCGGGGTAGCCGGCGTCGGCATGGCGCACAATGCCCAAACCTGGGTCGGTGGTCAAGACGCGCTCCAGCCGCCGGGCGGCAGCTTCGGTGCCGTCGGCGACGATCACCTGACCGGCGTGCTGGCTGAAGCCGATCCCGACCCCGCCGCCGTGATGGAATGAAACCCAGGTAGCCCCGCCGGCAGTGTTGATCAAGGCGTTGAGGATCGCCCAATCGCTCACAGCATCGGTGCCGTCGAGCATGCTTTCGGTCTCCCGGTTGGGCGAGGCGACCGAGCCGGCGTCCAGATGGTCGCGCCCAATCACGAGCGGCGCTTTGACCTCGCCGCGCTTTACCATCTCGTTGAATTTAAGCCCAGCTTTGGCGCGCTCGCCGTAACCGAGCCAGCAGATGCGCGCCGGCAGACCCTGAAACGGGACCTTCTCGCGCGCCAGCTTGAGCCAGCGCAGGAGGTGATCGTTTTCGGGGAAGAGTTCAGCCACGGCTTGGTCGGTGCGGTAAATGTCCTCCGGGTCGCCGGAGAGGGCAATCCAGCGGAAAGGACCTTTGCCTTCGCAGAAGAGCGGGCGGATGTAAGCCGGCACGAAGCCGGGGAATTCGAAGGCGTCGGAGACGCCGTAGTCGTAGGCGCGCTGGCGCAGGTTGTTGCCATAGTCGAAAACCTCCGCCCCGGCGCGCTGAAAAGCCAGCATAGCCTGGACGTGGTTAGCCATGGATTGCATCGCGCGCCGTTCGTATTCGGCGCGGTCGCTGCGGCGCAGTTCATCGGCGGCGGTCAGGCTCAAGTCACTCGGAACGTACATGTGAACGTCGTGGGCTGGGGTCTGGTCGGTCACTACGTCGGGGATCACGCCGCGGACGACCAGCTCAGGATAGATGTCGGCGGCGTTGGCGATCAAGCCGATCGAGATGGGTGTCCGCTTTTCTTTGTTTTCTTCCACCAGGGTCATGGCTTCTTCGAGGGAATCGACGACTGTATCGACATAGCCGATTTCCTGGCGGCGGCGGGCGCGCTCCGGATCGACTTCGACGATCAGCCCGACGCCCTCGTTCATGGTAATTGCGAGGGGTTGAGCGCCGCCCATGCCGCCCAACCCGGCGGTGAGGACGAACTTGCCCCTGAGAGAACCCCAGCCGCGCTGCCGCGCGAGCGCCCCGAGGGTTTCATAGGTGCCCTGGACGATGCCCTGGGTGCCAATGTAGTTCCAGGAGCCGGCGGTCATCTGACCGAACATGATCAGACCTTGAGCGGCGAGCTGATCGAAGTGCTCCTGGGTCGCCCAATGCGGGACCAGGTTAGAGTTAGCAATCAGAACCCGCGGCGCATCGGGGTGTGATTTGAAAACTGCGACCGGCTTGCCGGACTGCACGAGCAGCGTTTCGTCATCTTCCAGGTTGCGCAACGTGTCGAGGATGGCGTCGAACGCCTCCCAACTGCGGGCAGCCTGACCGCTCCCGCCGTAAACGACCAGATCGCGAGGCCGTTCAGCCACCTCAGGATCGAGATTGTTCTGGAGCATGCGGTAAGGCGCTTCGGTGAGCCAGGATTTACAGTTCAACTGGACGCCGCGCGGCGCCCGCACAACACGTGGTTGAGACATGGGAACCTCCATTTCCAATTATTGTTTGTTCTAATTATACGCTAAGGGAAGGCTGGCAAGAGAACAGATAGGCGCCGAGAACGAAATTCAGCTTCGCATTCGGGATGTTGAGCCTTGAAGCTGAGTATCGGGCTCCCCAGGCTGGCGCTGGCGTGCGGTCTGAAAGCGCGGATTGCCCTTGAAACCCGGTTGGCTTGGTTGCTTAAAGAGCAATAACCTGAAACACGCGCTTCAGGTCATTGGCAGAGGCGGCGCTGATAGGGCAATCAGGCTGCGAGGGGTACCAGATGGCTGGTCTTTTGGCTGGTCTTGATGAAACTGTCGAAGGTTGTGGTCTTCAACCGGTGGACGAGTTCCTTTTGAGCGTCGCTCCAGATCGGTTGCATTGGACATTCATCGTTGAACGTGCAAGCGCCGTTTCCAGCAACACATTCGTTAAGGAGAATCGGACCATCAATCGCCTCAACGACCTCGAGCAGTGAGATCTGCTCTGGCGGGCGGGCAAGCGAAACGCCGCCTCGGGCGCCGCGGGAAGTTTGCAGCAAGCCAGCTACGGATAATTGAGAGACGATTTTAGCCAGGAATGAAGGCGGGATTTGCTGTGCCTGAGCGATCTGGCTGGTCGCAGCGCGCTGGTCTGAACCTATGTTCGTCAGGTACAGCACAGTGCGGACTGCATAATCGGCTTGGCGCGTAATCTGCATTTTTTACTTCTCCATAAAACTGGATTTCTATTATAACCTGTATATTTACAATATTTTAGACTGTTTTTAGCCAATTCACAAGTGACAGACATCATACGTACAAGATGACGGTCATCTTACAGAAATGTCAATCCATAAGCAGAGATCGGATCAGTTCGGCAAATATTCTTATGGTAAGATTCGCGAACGCTAGCGTGGTTAATAAAAAATGCAGCTTTTCAGGAGTACAACTTGATGAAACAGATATGCGTGATTGGCGTCGGTTATGTCGGTCTGGTAACTGCCGCCTGTTTTTCGGATCTTGGGAACCGGGTGATCGCCCTGGACATCGTCGAAGAAAAGGTCGAAGGACTGAAGAAAGGAAAGATGCCGATCTATGAGCCAGGTCTCAAGGAACTGGTGGAGCGCAACGTCAAAGCGGGGCGGCTTTCATTCACAACCTCTTACGAGGAGGCGTTGAAAGAAACAGAATTTGTCTTTATTGCGGTCGGTACGCCTTCGGGGGTCGATGGCGAGGCGGATTTGCGGCATGTTGCGGCTGCCGCGGAGACCGTCGCCTGCACAATGAAAACCCCGCTGATTATCATTAATAAATCCACCGTGCCGGTAGGAACGGGCGACTGGGTTGCGGATATTGTGCGCCAAAACCAGCGTGAGCCAATTCCATTTTCAGTTGTATCGTGCCCCGAATTCTTGCGGGAGGGCTCCGCGATCGGCGATTTTATGCAGCCTCACCGCACCGTGCTGGGCTCCCTGGATCCGGACGCAGCCGAGAAAGTGGCTCAGTTGCACCTGCCACTGCGGGCGCCGATCGTCATCACCGACTTGCGCACCGCCGAGATGATCAAGTATGCCTCGAATGCTTTTCTGGCGACCAAGATCTCGTTCATCAATGAAATTGCCAATATCTGCGAGGCACTGGGAGCGGACGTTAAAGAAGTGGCGGTTGGAATGGGCTACGATAAACGGATCGGTCCCCTTTTCCTGGACGCGGGCTTGGGCTATGGCGGTTCCTGCTTCCCGAAGGACGTAAAGGCGCTGGCGTATATGGCGGCTGAAAAAGGGCGCCATCCCCAACTGCTCTATGCGGTGATGGAAATCAACGACGACCGGCGACCGATGGCGGTGAACCGGATGAGGGAAATGCTGGGCGACCTGCGCGGCAAGAGGATCGGTCTTTTAGGGCTATCTTTCAAGCCCAACACGGACGATATGCGCGATGCGCCCGCGGTGGACATTGCTAACGGCTTGATCTCAGCCGGGGCGGCTGTGCGGGCGTATGACCCGGTTGCGATGCAGGCGGCTGCGCCGCTCCTGCCGGAGGTGCAGATGTTCACCGACCCGTATGCGATGGCGGAGGGCTGCGATGCGCTAATCATGGTCACTGAGTGGAACGAGTTCAAGCACCTGGATCTGTCGCGCCTGCGCGAACTCATGCGCCAGCCGGTGATCTTCGACGGGCGCAATGTCTACGATCCGGAGCTGATGGTCAAGCTGGGCTACCGCTATCGCGGTTTCGGTCGGGGTTATAACGGGGGAAAAGGATGCGCATCCAGCGGCTAAGCGGCGCCGCCTCGACTCAAATGGCGACTCGAATGGCAACGACCTTTGTCTGCTGAACGCCCGCCAATCTGCGATTACGAAGGTTCCAATTACCAGACGGCGTTTTGGGAGCAAGGGGAGCGCGCCTACGAGGACCAGGTAGAAGCGCTGGCGCTGCGCAGGTTGCTGCCCAAAACTGGGAAACTGCTGTTGGAATTGGGCGCGGGCGCCGGGCGGAACACCGCGCGCTACAACGGTTATGAGCGGGTGGTGCTGCTCGATTATTCGCGCACCCAGCTTCAACAGGCTCAGGCGCGCCTCGGGCGAAGTGAACGCTATGTTTATGTTGCGGCAGACATCTACCGCCTGCCGCTGGCAGCCGGGCTGTTCGATGCGGCGACCATGATCCGAGTGCTGCACCACATGGCAGACCCCCTATTAGCGTTGAGCCAGGTGCGCCGGACGCTTCAGGATCGCGGGGTTTTCATCCTGGAATATGCCAACAAGCAGAACCTCAAGGCGATCTTGCGCTATCTGGCTGGGCGTCAGGCGTGGAACCCGTTCAGCCTGGATGTGGTTGAGTTTGCAGAACTGAACTTCGACTTTCACCCGCGCGCGGTGGAAATCTGGCTGCGTGAAGCCGGTTTCGGCATCCAGCGCAAGCTCACGGTGTCCCATTTTCGGATCGGGTGGATCAAGCGGGTCATCCCGCTCAGGACACTGGTCTGGCTGGATGGGTTGGCGCAGTGGAGCGGCGGCTTATGGCAGCTTACTCCAAGCGTTTTCGTGCGCGCCGAAGCGGTGGGCGGGTCGGCTGACAGCCGTCCAGCGGAGGACGCCTCGCGCGGCTTATTCCGCTGCCCTGAATGCGGTTCGATCGAGCTGACAGAGGCGGGGGAGTATTTAGTCTGCGGCGGATGCGGGCGGAGGTGGTCGATGCAAGACGGGATTTACGATTTCCGCCAGCCGGCAGCTTAGTTTCATCCCGCCGTCAGGCGTTTTTTTTTCGATCACCCAAAAATGGGACAAGCCGAAGAATTTGAAGGGGGTATTTTCCAGAAATTGGAGCACGGACCGCAGCGCTTTTCCAATTGACGGTCGGCGGGCAATGATGTTGTCATACGCCCCGAACACAATCTCTTTGCGGACGATGCGAACCGGCAGCCCGGCAAACAGTTCAGCCAGGCTGCGGGCGGTGTAGGCGCGCACGTGCGGCGCGAGGCGGTTGCGCCAGCGATCTGGCAGGTAGTTGACGAGCGGGATGTTGCCGAAACGATACGCGCCGCGCCAGTAAACGCCATGCGTTTCGAATGGGTAGCCGCGATTGGGGACAAAGACTACGATCCGCCCCAAGGGTTTGAGGGCGCGCACCATCTCTTGAGCGGCAAGGCGGTCATCGCGCACGTGTTCGAGCACCTCGTGACTAAGGATCAGATCGAACGAGGCGGTTGGGAATGGCAACGCTTCGCCGGCGGTGCAGACGAGCGTAACGTTGGAATGGCGGCGCGTTTGGCTTCTGGCTTGCTGGGCGCGTTCGAGATCGTATTCGAGCCCGATCACCTCCTCTGCAAGCGGCGCCAGGCGGTCAACGTACATGCCGACGCCGCAGCCATTTTCTAAGACCCGTCCATTAATCCGCTCCTGGGCGGCGCGCAGGATCATCTCCAGCCGGCGCTGTTGACCGGCGCGCCAGACGTAGGACGGTTCGCCGCGCAGGGCGGCTTTTTCTAAATCGCGGGAGGGGCGCTCAGCCGCTCCAGGGGGTGTAAAGGTCATTCTCAATTCCGATGCGGAGCAGAATGCGACCGGCGATCTGATCCACGATTTGCGAAAGGTTCTGGGGATGGCTATAAAAAGCGGGTACGGGCGGAAAGATCACTGCGCCGGATCGCGCGGCGCGCTGCATCAACTCCAGGTGACCGAGGTGCAGCGGCGCTTCGCGCACGACCAGGATCAAAGGACGACCTTCTTTCAGGGTTACATCGGCGGCGCGCCCGAGCAGATCGGCGGTGTACGAATTGGCAATGGCTGAAAGCGACTTAATCGAACAGGGCGCAACCACCATCCCGATGGTGGTGAAGGACCCCGAGGCGATGGAGGCGCCAATATCGGTGGGGTCATACGCGCGGTCTGCCAGGGCGAGGATATCGCCGACCTTCCAATCCGTTTCCTGGGCGATGGTGCTGTGGGCGGCGGATGTGAGCACCAGATGCGTTTCGACCTCGGTCTGACGCAGCGCCTCGAGCAGGCGAATGCCGATGATGACGCCCGAGGCTCCACTAATGCCGACGATGAGACGCCGTTTTTTTTCAGCCAATCCAAGCTCGATTCTACCGCTCAGGTTTGCGGGCTGAGTGGATGGCGATCGTGCCAAACATGCGGCGCTCGAAACGCACCTGCACAAAACCGCTCGCGGCCAGACGGTCGGCGAGTTCTTCCGGCGCGAGGAACCCTTCGGTTGTGTCGGGCAAGTAATGGTATGCCTCAGCCTGACCGGCGATGAGCGCGCCCAGGGTGGGGATGACGGTATGCAGGTGGAAGCGCAGGAAGGGCAGCAGCGGTGTGGCTGGCGGAGGGGTGGTGTCCAGCGCGACAAAACGCCCGCCCGGTTTAAGCACCCGGCGCTGCTCAGCCAGGCACATATCAAGGTCGGCGACGTTGCGCAGCAAGAAACCCGAAACCACCGCGTTGAAGTAGCCCGTCGGGAAGGGCAGGCGGGATGCATCTGCGCCGACCCAAGCCAGACGCTCGCTGAGCGGATCGGGGGTGTGCCGCCTGCCGACGCGCATCATTTCCAGCGTGAAATCGGCGGCGACCACCTGGCTGACTGGGTTGTTCTGCACAGCCAGGCGCGCCAGGTCGCCCGTACCGGCGCCCAGGTCGAGCAGCCGCCCGCCAGGAGGAAGGTCAGCCAGGCGGATGACGGTGCGGCGCCACCGCGCATCCTGACCGAGGGTCATGATCCGGTTCATCAGATCGTAGCGCGCGGCGAGGCGTTCGAACATGTCCTGGACGTAGCGCGCCCTTTCTTGACCGGTCAGATTTGCCAAAGAGCCTCCATACAACGTATAACGACGACTTTGGTCGGACGAAATTCTAAATGCCGTGCGAGTTACAGGCTTCAGGCAGGCTGGAGGTACTGTTGGTCCTCAGCCTGCGCAACCTGTCTGCCCTGTTCCACGTCCACGCGCGTGAGCAGCCAGCCGCCGATCAAGAAAATCAGGATCAGACTCAGGATCGCCGGACGGCTGCTGCCAAAAAGCAGACCGGCGGCGGCGAATAAGATCGGACCGATGATCGCCGAGAATTTTTCCATGACCCCGAATAACCCGAAGAACTCGCCGCTTTTCGCCGCCGGAGACAGGGAGGCGTACATGCTGCGACTCAGCGCCTGGCTGCCGCCCTGGACGACTGCTACCATCCAGGCTAAGAACCAGAACTCGATTACGCTGTTGAGGAAGTAGCCCCAGATTGCCACAATGCTGTATATGACGAGCGCGAGCAGAATGCTGCGCTTGGTGTCGAATGTTTGGGCAAGGTTGGTCAGCACACGCGGGCCCAGAAAATACGAAATTGCGAGCAAGATTATCTCCAGGGCGAAGATCATGCCGATGATGAGGCCGAGGTTGCTCTGGCGCACCGGGTCCGCCCCGAGAGCCGCCGGGTCAATTGCGCCCGTGAGATTAGTCGGGAGGAGGCGGCTGCCCAGGATGCCGACGAGCGGCAGACTGATCAAGTTGAGCAGGATAAACATCAAATAAAAAGGACGACGGCTTTCCGTCGAGCTGGGCAATTTTCCAAAGATCAGGCTGAAAGGTATGCCGACAAACTGAACCAGCAGCAGAGCCAGGACGAGTTCGGTAGCGCCGAAACCCAGCTCGGCGCCGTAAATCGCCGCAACGCTGATGATAGTGCCGATCCCATCGTTATAGACTAAGAATGAAATCAGGAATTTGAACAGCTCGCGATAGCGGCGGATATCGCCCAGCGTTTCGCGAATGCGCTTGAAACTGGCGGAGACGACGTTTTCGCCAGGTTGTAGCGTTTCAGTGGCGGCGGGCGGCTCTGGGACGTGCCGGAACAGGGGGATCGAAAACACTGCCCACCAGATCGCAACGCTGAGGAATGACAGGCGCGCCCCCCACGTTCCCGGGAGGACCTGGAGCATGACGATATTGATCGCCAGCAGCAGACCCCCTCCCAGGTAGCCCATGGCGTAACCCCGAGTCGAGACGGCATCCTGGTCTTCCGGTTTTGCCACGTGTGGCAGGAGCGCATCGTAGAAGGTGTTGGCGCCGGTAAAGCCAATGCGGCTAACGATAGCCAGGATCGAGGCGAGAATCCAATCGCCTGTGCTGACTAAAACCAGCAACGCTGTGGCAACAATCCCGAAGCCGGCGAAGAAAGCCAGAAATTTTTTCTTGCCGCGCGAGATGTCGGAGATCGTGCCGAGTATTGGGGATACCACCGCGACTAAAAGCAAGGAGATTGAAAGACCTATGCTCCAATAAGAGGTAGCCAGGGTTGGGCTGGCGAGGGTCGATGCGGCAACCTGGCTGAAATAAACCGGCAATATAGCCGCCAGAATCGTAGTGGCAAAGGCTGAGTTCGCCCAATCGTACATCGTCCATGCCCAAATCCGGCGTTTGTATTCTCGCGGCTCTAGCAGGTCTGGTGTGGATATGGCAGCAGACTCCATGATGCCTCCTGAGTGAATATAATTTGTGGTGAATAACGTATATGAAATCTGGCTAATTATAGTTGTTATGTAGGGATCGAGTGAGCTATTTTCCGGATTATTAGGATTTTCGGGTGGGCTATTCGCCGATTCTGAGAAACCTCAAATGATTAACCCGCGAGATTTGTTATATAATACTTACTAATCAATCTACAGTCCAATATCAGACGATTCTTGATCGAAAATTGAAATCATTCCGTCAATTATTGAGCATTCGGCGCCTATCATTTTTCTAGCACTCATTAGACCGTTTTTCATTTGATCGAGAATCGCACCCGGGCAATCGATTGGCCGGCGCGCAGGCGTTTCTCGGGCGAGCGCAACCATTTGCGCTCTTTTTTTTGGAGGAATTATTATGATCGGCATTGAATTTGTGTTCCGAATTATCGGAATGATCGTTATGGCGATCGCGGGCTTTTATATCGGGCAGGATCTGGCAGTGGGGCTGGGCGGTTCGCTGGATCTGTATGCGGTCGTATTGGCTTTGCTGGGGGCGCTGGTTGGGCTGGTGCTCACGCCGTTTGTGACCACGCGCCCGGCGCGTTATCTGGTCAACGCGCTTGGGAAACTCTCCATGCAAACGCTGGCAGCCGGGTTGATGGGGCTAGTCGTAGGTTTGTTGATTGCGGCGCTGCTTGCTTTCCCCCTATCGCTGCTCCCGCGCCCGTTCAGCCAGATTTTGCCGTTTGTGGGGGTGATCATCCTGGCTTACCTGGGTGTGACCACCTTTGTAATGCGCCAGAAGGAAATCTTCAGCCTGTTTTTTGCGCGCCGGCAGGCGCGCGCTGGCGAAGAAGCAGAGGAGGCAGGTGAGTTGGGCAGCCAAAGTAGCGCGTCCGGCGTTGCGCGAAATGTACTGTTGGATACCAGTGTGATTATCGACGGACGGATTGCGGACATCGCTCGAACGGGGTTTCTGGCGGGCACGCTGCTGATCCCGCGCTTTGTGCTGAACGAACTCCAGTACATCGCGGATTCGCCGGATGCCCTGCGCCGGCAGCGCGGCCGGCGAGGGATGGAAGTGCTTTCGCAGTTGCAGAAAGATTCGGCTGTGCCGGTGCGCATCAGCGATATCGACGTCGAGGGCGTGCGTGAAGTGGATGATAAATTGGTGGTGCTGGCGCGCCAGCTTCGCTGCCCGATCTTGACTAACGATTACAACCTGAACCGGGTAGCCGAGCTTCAAGGCGTAGCTGTGCTCAATGTGAACGAATTAGCCAATGCGGTCAAATCGGTCTTCCTGCCGGGCGAGTCGATCGAAGTGGACATCATCCAGGAGGGCCGGGAAGCCGGACAGGGGATTGCCTACCTGGACGACGGCACGATGGTGGTGATCGAGGACGGGCGCGATCGGATCAACACGCGCGCCAGCGTGGGCGTCACCAAAGTGCTGCAAACAGCCGCAGGGCGGATGATCTTCGCCCGCATCGAGGCGAGCCAGAATTAGAGCCCGGCTCAAAGCGGGGGTGAAAACCAATGCGCGAATGGATCGCCGGGCGGAACCCGGTTTACGAGGCGCTCCGAGCAGGAAGGCGGCATTTCTTTCAGCTTTGGATGGCGGAAGGGGCGCCGGCGAAGAGCCGCCTCGCGGAGATCCTCGAGCTTGGACGCGAACGCCGGCTGTCGGTCCAAACGGTGCCCAAACAACGCCTCCAATCAATCGAGGAACATCATCAGGGGGTGGCGCTCGAAGCGAGCGGGTATCCCTACAGCAGTATGATGGAGATGCTGGCTTTGGCGGAACAGCGCGGCGAGCCTCCGCTGATTTTGATTCTGGATGCGCTGCAAGACCCCCAAAACCTCGGGACGTTGCTGCGGACGGCGGAAATCGTGGGCGTACACGGCGTGTTGCTGCCGCTGCGCCACACGGCGAGCGTGACCCCAAGCGTGGTCGGATCATCGTCCGGAGCGAGCGAGCATTTGCTGATCGCCCAGGTGAACCTGGCGCAGGCGATCCGGCAACTGAAAGAAGCTGGCGTATGGGTGATTGGATTGGAGGGGAGCCGTCAGGCAGAACGGTTTGATCGGGTGCGGCTGGATGGCGCGGTTGCCCTGGTAGTCGGGAGCGAAGGCGCCGGAATGCGGGCGCTGATACGCGACTCATGCGACGTGTTGATTCAGATCCCGATGCGCGGCAAGATTGGTTCGCTAAACGCCGCGGTAGCCGGTTCGGTGGCGTTGTACCTCGTCTGGAGCGCGCGCGGCTTTGGTTGATGCGATTCGTTGCTTGTGGCGCTATTGACGGTTAATCGAAATCCTGATAGACTCCCACCCCGCGCGGCAAATCGCCTTGCAGGGTTAAGGTGAGTCTTGCCGTGTGAAATGCACTCTGGTATAATGCCTTTCGCCTTGCCAAGGCTGTACTTTAATATGTCGCGCCGACGTAGCTCAATCGGCAGAGCAACCGCCTTGTAAGTGGTAGGTTACGGGTTCGATTCCCGTCGTCGGCTTCCGTAAATGGTTGGCGATCCGTGTTGATGGATATCTACGCGGATCTCGAACCGGCAACGGTTTTATGTAAGCAGATAGGCACGGGCGGTTACCCAAGTGGCCAACGGGGACTGACTGTAAATCAGTTGGCAGAAGCCTTCGGAGGTTCGAATCCTTCACCGCCCACCAGGTCTAACGGCTGACAGGGAAAAGAGCCGCCTGTTGGCGCGTAGTCGTGTGGCAAAGGCCCTCATAGCTCAGTCGGTAGAGCACGTTCTTGGTAAGAACGGGGTCATGGGTTCAAATCCCATTGAGGGCTCTTATCGCCAAAGCCTGAAAAAGTTTTGGAAGGAGAAGGAATCACATGGGAAAGCAGAAAT
>MWTA01000111.1 GCA_002050125.1 Anaerolineae bacterium UTCFX2
CGCTGATCGGTCTCGGATACACAGCCTGGGCGGTTACGCTCGGCGGGCTGCTGCTTTTTCGGCGGTTCACGGGAACTTGAGCGCCGGCAATTGCAAAGCCCGGCTAGAAAGCCTGCTGGCGGTTTGACTGGCAGCTTATCGATGAGGATGCAAGAATGAAGATTATGCACATCGCGGGGGCGCGCCCGAATTTCATGAAGGTTGCGCCCGTCATGCAAGCGCTCGCGGATTGCGGGTCGCCGCTGGAGCAGGTGCTGGTTCACACCGGACAGCATTATGATTTCGAGATGTCGCAAGTGTTCTTCGAGGATCTCGGGATGCCGACGCCGGATGAATACCTCCAGGTTGGTTCGGGCAGCCATGCTGAGCAGACGGGGAAAATCATGATCGCGTTCGAGCCGGTTCTGCTGCGCCGCAAGCCGGATTGGGTCGTGGTGGTCGGGGATGTCAATTCGACCGTGGCTTGCGCGCTGGTGTGCGCAAAGCTGAATGTGCGCGTGGCGCATGTGGAAGCGGGGCTGCGTTCTGGCGACCGCGAGATGCCCGAGGAGATCAACCGGCTGCTGACCGATCAGCTCGCGGATTTGCTGTTCACCCCGTCGCAGGACGGGGACGCCAACCTGTTGCGCGAAGGGATCGCCCCCGAAAAAATTCATTTCGTCGGCAACGTGATGATCGACTCGCTGGTGAAAATGCTGCCAGCCGCCGCCCTCCGGACGGTCTTGTCCGATCTGGGGCTGGAGAAAAAGAGCTACATCCTGGTGACCTTGCACCGCCCCTCCAACGTCGATAACCCCGAAGTGCTGGCGCGCATCCTGAGCGCGCTGAGCGAGCTGGCTTTGCGCCAACCCGTGCTTTTCCCGGTCCACCCGCGCACCCGCCTGCGCATGCAGGAGTTCGGGTTGGAAGCCCCCGGCGTGCGCTTTCTGGACCCGCTGGGCTACCTGGATTTTCTGGCGTTGACGCAGGCGGCGGACATCGTGATGACCGATTCCGGAGGCATTCAGGAGGAAACCACTTTTCTCGGGGTGCCGTGCCTGACGCTGCGCGCCAACACCGAGCGTCCAATCACGCTGGAGTTGGGGACTAACCGGTTAGTCCCCAGCGAAAAACAGGCGATTCTGGAGGCAGCCGCGCACACCCGCCAGGGCGAGCCAGGCGCGCGCCAAATCCCGCCGCTCTGGGACGGGAGGGCGGCGGCGCGCATCGCCGAGGTTCTGCTGCGCAATCCCTAGAGGTGACCGGGGGCGGCTGTGTCGTATCTCCCCTGATCGATCAGCGAAGCCGTGAATGAGGCAAAATCAAAAGGAGGCAGTATGACGACAGATGCGGAAATCGAGGAGTTCTTGAGACGTCACTTGAAATCGATCCTGGATAACGACCTGGAGGTTTATCACCAGACGACCAGCGAAGACCTGACGCTCTACGAGTGGTGGGTCACGCCGCACCGGATCGACGGGCTGGCGTTTCACGACTTCATGATGGACGAGCACGCCCGCTTGGGAACCTCGTTTGGCGCGGAAGAGGACGCTCGTTCGGGGGCGGGTGCGGCGGCTTCGACCCGCTTCGACCTGGCGAACCTGCACATTCAACGCTACGGGGACGCCGCCATCGCCTCGTACACGTTTCTGCGCAGCAGCGGCGCCGAGACGGGGGTGCGGGTTGCCGCGCACCACGAGAGCCGGGTGATGGTCAAGCAGGGCGGGGGGTGGAAGGTCGTCCATGTGCATAAATCGCCGGCGTGGCAGGCGCCGTACAGCGCGGCTTAGAACGCCCGGGGGAAGCGCCGCTTTCCGATCACAGCCAACCACCCGAGCGGGGTTTGGCGGAAACGCCGTGGGTCGAGCACGCGGCGCAAACGAGACCCCGCGCAATATCAGTTACAATTGACCATTATGAAACCATTCAACCCTAAAAGAACGATCTTAATCCACGGTTTGGAGGGCAGCAGCCAGGGCGATAAGGCGGTGTTGCTGCGCGGCATTTTCCCGGAGATGCTGACCCCGGATTTCCGCGGCGACCTGCCGGAGCGCATGCAGGCTCTGCTCGGCTATCTGGCTGAGGGCGACGACTGGACGGTGATCGGTTCCAGTTTGGGCGGCTTGATGGCCGCGTTGTTTAGCACCAGCCACCCGGGGCGGGTGCGCAAACAGATCCTGCTCGCGCCGGCGTTGTTCCTGCCCGAATTCGCCGAGCGCCCGCCCGCGCCGATCGACGTCCCGACGGTGGTCTACCATGGGAGAGGCGACACGGTCGTGCCGCTGGACGAAACCCGGACACTGGCGGAAAAGACCTTCCTGAATTTGGAATTTCACGAAGTGGACGACGATCACCGGCTGTTCAACACCACCCAAAACCTGGACTGGAAGAAAATCGTCGCGTGAAGGCATAGCCGCGCTTCGAACGGGGCGCGCCGCGAAGGAGAGAGGGCGAGTTTTTTAGTTTTGGGGAGGATGGATTGGTCATTGAGGTGTGACTTACAGAATTGAGAGTATGATGCATTATGACTTGGCTTATAATATTTTAAGATTTGCTCATAATTTTTTGTTTGTGATAAGCGAACATAGTTGCAGTAGAAGAGCCATTTCGCCCCTGGTTATTGGGAATAATTGCCGTGAAGTGTAAGTTTAAGTAATGATAGTCGGGCGATAACCCTGCATAACAAAGTAGTGGAAGGGGAAACTATGGACGATTTACTTCAACAAGGGATTACGGCATATCGTGCCGGAAAACGTGACGAAGCACGCAGGATTTTTATTGTGGTAATTAAACAAAACCAAAATAGCGAGCGCGCTTGGGGATGGATGTATAACGTTTGCAATAATGACCAAGAACGCATCCAGTGCCTACAACAAATTCTTCGAATAAACCCTGAAAATGAAAAAGCAAATCAGTTATTCAATAAGCTCACAAGTGATCTTTTCCCTTTGGAGCAACAATTATCATCAGTGACGACTAAAGCGCAATCGCCAATATCAAGCGAATCAGTCTTGCAGCGTCTTCCTACCATTCCAACAAAAAATGTTGGTGAATATGTAAAATCAATCATATTACCTAATGAAAGGGTGCTTGCTGTAGCAAAGATCCATTGGGTGGTTTATTTATCATCCTTGATTCTATTTGCCTTTGCTTTCCTAGCATCACTTGACACAAATAATTTTTTTATTTGTGGCTTTCTTCTATGGGTGATAGCAGGAATTGGATTATTACGGGCATTTTTAATAAAAGCATTTACTGAGTTTGCTCTCACAGATAAGCGTGTTATAGCAAAGGTTGGAATAATTAGAAGAAGCTCTCTTGAACTCGTCCTAGGAAAAGTTGAAAGCATACAAATAAATCAAAGCTTATTAGGGCGGCTATTAAATTATGGTACTTTAGTAATAAGCGGTAGCGGCGGAACTCATCAAGTGATTCCGTGTATAGCTGAACCTATGAAAATGAAGCAGACAATAAATTCTGTTTTAGCGGAATAAAAAGCTGCCCAACACTGTGGATAGAGATTCGTAGCGGCTGACACACATTTTCCCTCGCTCCCCGTCCGCCGCTAACGCACACCGCCAAGCGCATTCTTATTGCTCTTACCGGTACATCAGAAGGGGAATTAGAAATGATAAACAAAAAAGGTATACAATTGGTTTGGCAATAAGCCTGTTAGGCTTTGTGCTTCTGCTGGTTAACAGCGTCGGTTTGGTGATGAAATGGGGTCCGGCAAATATTGTATTCTCGCTGGTCGCAGCTGTACTGATCGGCATCAGCATTGCTTTGTTTATCGGCGCAAGAACTGAGGAAAACCCGGGCTGATGCTGGAACAGAAATGAAACAGGGTTCCGGCATTTTCCTCGCTGCGGATTTTTTTCTGCTCCCCCCTTTCCGCTAAAATCTGTCGTTATCCGGTATAATTGCTCTGATTACAGCGCCGGACTTATCATTAGCCCGTGCGTTGCAACAATACTAATCCCACTTTTCAATATATAAAGGAGGATAACGATGTTGGAGAGCATATTCGCACCTTTAAGCGATTGGGGCTTGTTGTTTCTACGCCTGGGTATGGGAATCATCTTCCTCGTTCACGGATTGCCCAAACTCAATCCCAACTCGCCATCGAAAGGCACGGCTGGCTTTAGCGGATTCCTCAAGCAGATGGGCGTCCCGCTGCCTACGCTCTTTGCCTGGGTCGTGGCGTTACTCGAGACGTTCGGTTCGGTGCTGATCATCCTCGGTCTGGGGACGCGCATTATGGCAGTCGGGTTCATCATTAATATGCTCGTAGCGATTTTTGTCGCCAAGAGAGGCTTCATGAAGGTCGGGTTCGTGGGTCAACAGGGTTCCGGCTGGGAACTCGACTTTGCACTGCTGGCGATGGCTTTGGCGCTGTTATTTATGGGCGCGGGCAGCCTTGCGCTCGACCCCGCTCTGGGGCTGTAGTTTATCGAGTCATTCAAGGGCACAAAGCCGGCTAACACGGCTGGCGGCAGGCGGCGGGGATTCTGCCCCGCGGCTGAGCCTTGCCGAGCCTGCCCTGCGACCTTGCAGCCTGAACCAATTTGCGTGCACCAGATGTGCTTTGCACTTCACGCCCGCCCTTCAGCCTGGCGGTTGAACTGGGTCT
>MWTA01000083.1 GCA_002050125.1 Anaerolineae bacterium UTCFX2
ACGCTTTGGTACGGTCTGGATGGCGGTTACATTTCTGGAACAGATTACCGCGATTCAGGTCAGAGCGATTTCAGCTTCCATCGATTAGACTCGTTACACATACAAAGGAATGACGGTCAGCGATTTCGCCTCTTCCCCGAAGTGCTGTCGGTGCTTCCTGAGCTTGTGCGCCTCAATGTGCTCATCTCGTTAGCAAGTTATAATCATCGCCAGCCGGTGGTTGAGGCGCTCAGGGCATTCGAAATCGATCATTACTTCGAACACCCGGTCATCGAATGGAGCAGCCGCAAGGACCAAATGATCAAGAGCATCTTGCGCGACTTTACCCTCAGCAATTATCTCGTAAGTCCAAACTCAACGCTGTTCATCGATGACGACCATCACGGGCATTACCGCCGTCAGATGGCATCCATCGACGTACACTTCTTGCAAAAAGGCGTGGACATCATGAATCTGGAAGAGATTCTCCAGCATCCACGATATAGGCTCGTCCCAGCTCAAAAAAGTCTCCTTTGAATCCAACAGGCGATCCGGAGGAAGAAATGCGTTCATTCAGAAAAGAGTTGTGGTTCAATGTACCTAACCGGCGTGGTTTCGTAAACATCACTCCCGAGGTCGAGGCGTGTTTACAAGAGAGCGCGATCAGAGAAGGGCTCGTGCTCGTAAATGCAATGCACATCACTGCCTCTGTCTTTATCAACGACGACGAAAACGGTCTCCATCAGGACTACGACCGCTGGCTTGAAAAACTCGCTCCGCATGAGCCGGTATCTCAGTACCTGCATAACCGCACTGGAGAAGACAACGCCGACGCGCACCTCAAGCGCCAGGTGATGGGGCGCGAGGTCGTGATTGCCGTCACACAGGGTCGACTGGATTTAGGTCCCTGGGAGCAGATATTTTATGGAGAGTTTGACGGACGCCGCCGCAAGCGTGTGTTGGTCAAGATCATTGGTGAATAACCACGGTGAAAAACCAATTTATCGAAATCCATAAAATATGACATAATCAGGATTAATATCCATTGCCGAATGGATTGGTTTTCGATATAGTGTGAAATAAGCTGCGCGTTCGGAGGAAAAATGAAAATCATTGCCTATATCGCCGCCGCAATTCTGGTTTTCTTTGGCATCCTGTTTATCTGGGGCGCTTTCAGCCCAGAGGGCTCCGCTGGCTGGATTATTGTGGGATTAATCAGCATCGGCATCGGCTTTACCATCATCTGGTTTGCCAGCCGGGCAAAGTCAGCCGCGGCAAATGGGCAAGGCGCAAACGTTACCTACCAGGTAGATCTGCCAGCGAACGTCAACCTCGATACGCTCAAGTGTCGGTCATGCGGCGGGACCCTGACCAAAGAAAACATCACTATGGTCGCCGGCGCGCCGGTTGTGACTTGTCCATATTGCGGAACCACCTATCAGCTTACAGAAGAGCCTAAGTGGTAAACCCATGGTTCCAAACAAAACAGAGGCGGCAATGAAAAAGATTTCAATTGCGACGACCACTCTCATCCTATTGATCTTGGTGACTGCCAATGCGCTGGCGCAGTCGTATCTGTTCGAGCTCGATCGCATGGTCGTTGATGTCTATCTCAATTCAGATGGCACAACCTCGATTCAATATCAGTTTACTTTCACGAACCAGCCCGGCGCGGCGCGCATCGAATACGTTGACATAGGTATGCCGAACAGCGATTTTAGCCTGGCTGGCGCGGCTGCCGAAGCCAACGGCAAGTCGGTCGCGCTATCCCGTTCTGACTACGAAGGGGATGGATCCGGCTTCGCCGTTTCTCTCGGAGGAGCAGCCATCCCGCCCGGTCAAACTGGAACGGTGAAAGTTTTCATCCCAAATGCCGGTTCTTGGCTCCGCTACGATGACAAAGATAAAAGTTACGCCAGTTTCGTTTTCTCGCCAACCTGGTTTGGATCAAAATATGTCCAAGGGACTACGGACATCCAGATGACTTTCCATCTTCCGCCAGGCGTCAAAGCAGAGGAGCCGCGCTGGCACGACGCCCCATCCGGGTTTCCAGCCGAACCACAAACCGGATTTGATGACCAGGGGCGGGTCACGTACACCTGGGAGAACACCCAGGCTTCAGGCTCACGCCAGTACGAATTCGGCGCTTCTTTCCCTGCCAGCTATGTTCCTGTTGCGGCTGTCCAACGGACTTCGATATTCGAGCGGCTCGGGATCAACGAGGATAACTGTTTCTCATTCATCTGCTGCGGCTCGGTTATCGCACTGATCGTCGGTTCGAGTTGGTTTACGAACATCGCCTCGAGGCGCCGCAAACTCCAGTATCTGCCACCCAAGATCTCGATCGAAGGAATGGGGATCAAGCGTGGGCTCACCGCGGTTGAAGCTGCAACGCTCATGGAGGAGCCGCTTGACAAAGTGATGACAATGATCCTGTTTAGCGTAATTAAGAAAGGCGCTGCCGCCGTGCGCCGGCGCGAACCTCTGGAGTTAGATATCGCCGATCCGCTTCCCGAAGGTTTGAACCCTTATGAGACTGATTTCCTAAAAGCATTCCAAGAAGAAAAAAAAGAGCGACGCGCCGCACTTCAAACCATGATGATTGGTCTGGTGAATAGCGTTTCTAACAAGATGAAGGGATTTAGCCGTAAGGAGACGATCGCTTATTACCGGGATATCATTGAGCGCGCCTGGAAGCAGGTTGAGACTGCTCAGACCCCTGAAATCAAAAGCGAGACCTACGATAAATACCTTGAATGGACCATGCTTGACAAGGACTATGACGGCAGGACGCGCGAGGTCTTTCGCACTGGCCCGGTTTTCGTCCCGACCTGGTGGGGGCACTATGATCCAAGTTATCCACGACCGGCTTCTGGTTCAAAACCGCTCGCCTCGCCTACACAGACCGCTGGAGGGCAAGGCGGGCAGTTCACGCTGCCAACTCTACCCGGCGGCGCTTTTGCCGCCTCGATGGTAAAGGGAGTGCAAGATTTTTCGTCTAGCGTCATCGGGAATGTGACCGACTTTACCAGCACAATCACCAACAAGACCAATCCGGCGCCGGTCACAACCTCGACCGGGGGATCCTCTGGTGGACACAGCGGCGGCAGCAGTTGCGCCTGCGCCTGCGCCTGCGCGGGCTGCGCGTGCGCCTGCGCCGGGGGCGGGCGTTGAAAGTAATTTCACAGGAGCATAGCGGTTGAGAATCTCAGAATTGTTCCGCAAAAACAAATCTCAAAAAACACCTGACCAGGCAGGGTTTTTCCATTACTCCTTCGAACATGGTCTGGAAAAGCTGCGCGTTCATTTGCGCATCGACCCAGATGGCAGCGGCTTATTGCTGATCAACGCCAATCGTATCATCCACCTGAATCCGTCCGCGGCGGACATGGCTTACCTGGCGCTCGAAGGCGCGCCGATAGACCAGGCGATTCACTTTATTAAACGAAAATATCGAGTTTCAGCACAGCAAGCTGAAAGGGACTATGCGCAAGTTTCTGCAACTCTCGAAAACTTGCTCAATCCAAACGGGCTCTGTCCAGTGCACGACCTCGATCTGGAAATCATCCAGCCATTCAGCACGCGCCCGTCTGCCCCATACCGCATGGATCTGGCTTTGACATACCGGTGCAACAACGACTGCGCTCATTGTTATAACGCCCGCCCGCGCTCCTTTCCTGAGCTCGACACCCAAGACTGGATGAAGATTATCGACCGCGTCTGGGCGCAGGGCATTCCTCACGTCGTTTTTACCGGCGGTGAACCGACTTTGCGCAAAGACTTGCCGCAACTGATTGGCTATGCGCAGGAAATCGGCTTGGTCACCGGCTTAAACACCAACGGGCGCCGGCTTCAAGACCGCGCCTATCTCAACGAATTAATCTCAGCCGGGTTGGATCACGTCCAAATCACGCTCGAATCGCACGACGCGATCATTCACGACACAATGGTGCGGGCAAAAGAAGCCTGGCGCCAGACGGTTGCCGGCGTTCGGAACGCCCTGGACACTCCGCTTTACGTCATGACCAACACAACCATGCTGCGCCTGAACGCCCCCAGCCTGGATCAGACTCTCGACTTCCTCGCCGAGATCGCAGTGCCAACCGTGGGGCTTAATGCCCTCATCTACGCCGGCGCCGGCGCGACCTGCGGAGAAGGACTGGATGAAGCGTCGTTGCAGCCGCTTCTGGAAATCGCCCGAACCAAGACGGATTTACACAATCAGCGGCTGATCTGGTATACGCCTACCCAGTATTGCCATTTCGACCCAATGCAGCTCGAGCTGGGCGTCAAAGGCTGCACCGCCGCGCTTTACAACATGTGCGTGGAACCGGACGGCTCAGTTATCCCCTGCCAATCGTATTATCACCCGCTTGGCTCGATGCTCCACGACGACTGGAAGGATATCTGGGAGCATGACCTATCGATCCATCTGAGAGAGCGGCGGTACGTCCAGGAAAAATGCAATGGCTGCCTCCTGCTTGCGGAATGCGGCGGCGGCTGCCCGCTCTCCTTCCAGAACGACATCAATACCGACCTACTCAAATGAGGCTAAAATGACCGGTTTGCTGAAATCATTTCAACAGCTCTTTGCGCCTCGTCAGGCTATCCCCGCGGGTGTTTATGACTATCAATCGCCGCCGGACGATCCGCGCAACTATCGCCTGCATCTGCGCCGGGAAGAGACCGGAGATGGCATTCTGATCGTCAATGCCTCGAGCATCCTACATCTGAACCGCACCGCCGCCGATTATGCTTACTACTTTGTGCATAACGCCAATGCGGATTCGGTCGCTGAAAGAATGTCTACCCGCTATGCGATCGATCCGGAAATCGCCCGCCAGGATTATCTTAACTTTGCCGAACGCATCCGCATCATGATCGAAACCCCCGATCTCGACCCCGTAACCTTCCTGGATTTCGAGCGCCGCCTGCCCTTCTCGGGGCGGCTCTCCGCGCCCTATCGGCTGGACTGTGCCTTGACTTACCGCCTGTCTGATGACCAGGCGAGCGATTCCGCCCCAGTCGAGCGCGTCGAGCGAGAGCTGACAACCAGCGAATGGAAAAAAATCCTCCAAAAAGCCTGGGATGCCGGAATACCGCACATCATCTTCACCGGAGGCGAACCGACCCTGCGCGCAGACCTGGTCGAACTAATCAGTTTCGCTGAGGGACTCGGTCAAGTGACCGGCGTACTCAGCGATGGCCTCAAACTCAGTGAACCGGCATACCTGAATGCGCTCCTGCAAGCCGGGTTGGATCATTTGATGGTGGTTTTGCACCCGGAAAGTGACGTTTCCTGGCAGGCAGTTAAGAACGCCATGGTTGAAGATCTTTCTGTAGTGGTGCACGTCACCCTCACAGAAGACAACCAGTCTGCATATAAAGATATTTTTAACCGCTTAGCTTCACTTGAGGTGCAAAAGGTTTCGCTAAGCGCCGCTCACCCCGAGCTGAGCGCGGCGCTGGCAGCCGCCCGCGAATGGCTCGCGTCTCTCGATTTAGAGCTTGTGTGGAACCTGCCGGTTCCCTATTCCGCGCTTCATCCAGTCGCTTTGGAAACCGACGATGCAAAAATCGAAGGCGCAGGCCGCGCCTGGCTCTACATAGAACCGGACGGCGACGTACTTTCAGCCCAAAGCAACCCCACGGTTCTGGGCAACTTCCTGAACGACCCCTGGATTAAGATCTGGAAAGGGCGCGCCGAGCCAGCCTGACCTCCAAATCGATGAAAAGGAACGTTGTCTGGCACTTGCGGTTTTCTCAGCAGGCACGCTGGACGGCTGATTTACGCCGCTACGTTTTCAGCCAAATATCCAATGTGCATGACATTCTAGAAGTTGGCTGCGGCACAGGCGCAGTGTTGAGCGACTTGCCCGATTTCGATGCGCCTGGAAGCCCAGTTCGCCTGACCGGGTTGGATCTTGACCCCGATTTCCTCCAAACAGCCTCTGCAGGGCTACCTGGCGCTCGATTCGTGCTTGGTGATGCGCATATTCTGCCCTTCTCTACGAGCAGTTTCGACCTGGCATTCACCCATTATCTGCTGCTTTGGGTCAAAAACCCCCTGGGAGCGCTGCAAGAATGCCGGCGAGTCGTGCGCCCCGGCGGCTGGGTAGCCGCGTTCGCCGAACCGGATTACGGCGGCAGGATCGATTATCCAGCCGGTCTGACAATTCTAGGAGAAGCTCAAGAGAAGAGTTTGCAGCGCCAAGGCGCAGAACCGCGCCTCGGACGGCAATTGAAGGCGTTGTTTCATCAGGCGGGCTTCAAGGAAATCGAATGCGGCGTCATCGGCGCGCAATGGCAAAGCCAGCCAACATCTCAAGAACTCGATCTCGAATGGGAAGTCGCGTTGATGGATGTTCAGGACGATTTTTCACAGGCTGAAATATCTGCTTTTAGGGAGCTTTATTTCGGTCCCAACAACGACGCCGAAAACATTCTGTTTGTGCCGACGTTTTATGCGTTCGGTCAGGTTTAAACCAAGCTGGTCGCCGCTCTAAGGGCTGCCAGATGCCAAAGTAATCCCCAGGCTGCGCCATTCTTCTCGTGAACGATTAATCGACCGGGGTCGCGCCGCTATTCTTCGAACGGTAAGCCGATTTCGATTTGTCCTTCAGTGACTTGCACCGGATATGCCGGGATGTCCTCCACTGCCGGCAGAGAAAGCACGCGGCCGTCTCGAATATCAAAACGTGCGCCATGCCGGGGACAAATGATCTCGAAGCCGTCCAATTCCCCTTCACCCACCGGGCCGTTATCATGGCTGCATAAATCCGCGATGGCGTAATACTTACCTGCAAGGTTGAACACTACAATCGGATTACCATCGATATCCAAAAATAGTCGCTCGCCGGCAGTCAAATCCTCCACGCTTGCCACTGGAATGAATTCACATTGCTGTGGATCCAATTTCAGGTAATTGAACATCCAATCTCAACCCTCTCGTAAACAATATGTCTATTCCACCAGGTCATCAGTGGCTTCTCCTAATCCATATACCCCCGCTTTGAGCACTTTTAGCGCCAGCAAGGCGCATTTCAAGCGGACCGGACCCAACTCCACCCCGAGCATTTCCAGGAGATCGTCCTTGCTAATCTGTTTTACTTCATCGATATTCTTCCCGATGATCGATTCGATCAAGAGGTCGGCTGAAGCCTGCGAGATCGCGCAGCCATGTCCATCGAATGCAGCCTCTTTGACGATCCCATTTTCATCCACGCTCAGTTCAATCCGGATGTGGTCGCCGCACAGCGGATTATCATCTTCGAATGCAATGTCGTGCGGATCGACCGAGCCTCGAAAAACCGGGTTTTTGTAACGATCGATGATAATTTCGCGATACAGATCGTCCATGATCACATCCCGAAAATTTTCCGAACCTCATAAAGCGATTCTGCCAGTTTATCTACCTCAGCTAAAGTGGAATAAAGATAGAAACTGGCGCGCGCAGTAGCAGATAAACCGTACTTTTCGTGCAGCGGCATCGCGCAATGATGTCCGGCGCGAATCGCAATCCCGAATCTGTCCAGGATCTGGGAGATATCATGCGGGTGGATGTCGGTCAAGGTAAAAGACGCTACCCCTCCCCTGTGCTCAGCCGCCGGTCCCAAAACGCGCACACCAGGAACCTCTTCCAGCCTCTCCAGCGCATAAGAGATGATCTCTTTTTCATAACGCTCAATCTTCGGCATGCCGATTTCAGTCAGAAAATCTATCGCCGCTCCAAACCCAATCGCTTCGGCTATCGCCGGGGTTCCGGCTTCAAACCTGTGCGGAAGTTCGTTCGAGCTAAACGACCGCAACTGGACGCGCTTGATCATATCCCCTCCGCCGAGAAACGGCGGCATATTTTCGAGCAGCTCTTTTTTGCCGTAGAGCACCCCAATGCCGGTGGGTCCGCACATCTTGTGAGCCGAGAAGGCAAAAAAGTCGGCATCTAAATCCTGGACATCAACCGGCAGGTGCGGGGCAGACTGCGCCGCGTCCACAAGGGCGAGCGCCCCAGCCTGATGCGCCAACTCGATTATCTCCTTGGCTGGATTGATCGTACCCAGAACGTTCGACATCTGCATAAAAGCCACCAGCCGGGGCTGTAAATTGAGCAAGTTATGGTAAACCTCAAGATCGAGCAAACCCTCCTCATTGACTGGAATGAATTCCAGCCGCAAACTTCGCTCTTGGGCAAGCATTTGCCATGGCACAAGGTTCGAGTGATGCTCCATCTCCGTCAAAATGATCACATCGCCGGAGTTGAGGTTATGGCGTCCCCAGCTATAAGCGACCAGGTTGATCGATTCGGTCGTGTTGCGCGTGAATATTACCTGACGCGGTGAGGCTGCATGGATAAATTGGGCGATCTTCTGCCGCGCGGCTTCATACTCAGCAGTCGATTCCTCCGCCAGCACATGGATGCCGCGATGGATGTTCGAATTTGTGCTGCGGTAATAGCGATCCATCGCCTCGATGACTTGGACCGGCTTTTGACTTGTGGCAGTTGAATCGAGGTAAACCAGAGGGACGCCAGGATGGACCTCCCGTTTTAAGATCGGAAAATCCTGGCGAATTTTCTCGACATCGAGGGCATTCGTTTTCGTCTGCATGATTTCCTGTCTATCCAGAGGGCGTCAATCTTCGTCTTCGGCGTCGTTGATCGGATCGGGATGAATCAACTGCCCACCCGCAGGTCGTTTTCTGCGCCGGCGAAGCGGTTTACGAATGTTATTAGATGATTTGGGGCACCAGAGCACGTGATCAGGCACCATCCACCCATCCGTCAAGTAGACATTCTCTTGGAATTGAACCGCCAGCATCTTTGGGTCTACCTGCACGATGGTTCCGAGCAGCCAGTCCCTTATCCGTGCTCCGTCATAATCATGGTCACAATAGACCTCTACCAGGTCGCCCACCCGAAAACTTTCGTCACGATCCGGTGCAGTAGAAAAATATAATTCAGACAACCCTGCCTCCTAAAATTTATGATTGCAAAAAGCCCCGCCTCATTCTATCAATGCTCAACCCATTTTTTCCACGATTGCATCTTGGAATCGTTCGCGCACACCTTCAAATGGAATGCGCTGCATAATTGGCTCGAAAAATCCTTCAACAATCAGGCGTTCCGCTTCTTCATACTCGATCCCGCGGCTGCGGCAGTAAAAAACCTGATCCGCATCAATTTTCCCCACCGTCGCGCCGTGAGTGCAACGCACATCGTCTGCCAGGATCTCCAGCCCGGGGATGGAATCGGCGCGTGCTTCGCGGCTCAAGATGAGGTTCCGGTTAGCCTGGTAGCCATCCGCGTGTTGCGCGCCGGGCGCGACGTAGATCATCCCCTGCCAAACGGAACGGCTTTTTTCGCGCAGCGCGCCTTTGAAGAGCAGATCGCTGGTTGTGTTCGGCGCCAGGTGGTTTTGCTGGGTATCGTGATCCAGATGCTGCACGCCGTCCGTAAAATAAAAACCCGACATTCTTCCGGTTGCGCCCTGACCAATCAGGTCGATTTCAGAGAAATTTTTGGTCAAGTGACTGCCAATTGCGCCAAAGATCCAATCAAGCTGCGCTTCACGGTCCACATGCACCCGCTCGTGGCTGAAATTCCACACGTGTTCGCCCCAGGATTGCAATTCCACAAAGCGCAGTTTTGCGCGCGGACCGACGTAAATCTCGACATTCCCGGCATGCATCGCCTGCCCTGCGGCTTCGGTTTGCGAAGCCGCTTCGTGCACGAATGTCAGCGAAGCGCCCTCCTCGATATATACCAGCAAGTGCGACAGATATGCCAAATTGATCCCTGGACCCCACAAAATGCTATGCAGCGGTTGTTCTACCTCAACATTGCGCGGCACGTGAATCAACGCTCCGCTGGATGCCAGGGCGCCCACCAACGCCGAGAATTTGCCCTCGTCTGCAGGAACAACCTTGCCCAGGATCTTTTCCAGTATTTGCGGGTGCTCGTCTTCTGCGGTTCGCAGATCACAAAAAACGACGCCTTGTTCCACAAGCTCTGGAGCCAGAAACGTCTGCGTGCCATGAGCCGTAATCACCATTTGACCCCCATGCTCCTCCCCCGCCAGGGGCTTGAGCAGTTCCTCAGGCACGCGGGGCAGATTCGACTGGGTCAGATCCACATTTTTCAGAAGTTGAAAAGTTGAAGCTGGAAAGCTGCGCAAGTCTGTCCGCCGCCAGGGTTCATCGTTCGTCGACGGCATGGGCAATTCTTCGAACGCCTGCCAGGCACGGGTATGATAATCCTTTAAAAATGCCGGGACGATGCGTTCGCCTGAAAGGATGGGTGAATCCTGGCGTGAAAATCTGAATTGCCGGGAATCCAGGCGCTCTGCGCGCCCGCTTCGAGAAATCACAACGCGTTCTGCCATGTTTATTAAAACCTCTGTCGCTAACCGATCGAGCCTTCCATCTGAAGCTGGATCAAACGGTTCATTTCAATTGCATATTCCATCGGGAGTTCTTTTACCAGCGGTTCAATGAAACCCGAGACTACCATCGTGGTGGCTTCTTCCTCGCTCAAACCGCGGCTCATCAGATAGAATAGCTGCTCTTCGCCAACTTTGGATACCGAGGCTTCATGCCCCACCGTCACGTCCTCTTCGTCAATCTCGATATACGGATAGGTGTCTGAGCGGGCTGCGTTATCCAACAGCAGGGCGTCGCAGACTACGTTGGATTTGACATCCGTAGCGCCTTTGTGCACCTTCAACAATCCGCGATACGAAGAACGTCCCGTTCCTTTGCTGATCGACTTCGAGGTCACTTTGCTGCTGGTATGCGGCGCAAAGTGGATCGCTTTTCCGCCTGCGTCCTGATGCTGCCCAGGTCCTGCGAATGCCATTGAAAGAATCTCTCCATGCGCCCCAGGTCCCAACAGATAGGTGGATGGGTATTTCATGGTCAGCTTGGAACCCAAATTGGCGTCCACCCATTCCATGGTGGCGCCTTCATAAACCAAAGCCCGCTGGGTAACCAAATTATAGACATTTGTGGACCAGTTCTGGATGGTGGTATAACGCACCCTGGCATGCGGTCTCACGACGATCTCGATCACGCCAGAGTGGAGCGAATCGGTTGTGTAAGTCGGCGCGGTACAACCTTCCACATAGTGTACCTGCGCCCCTTCGTCCGCGATAATCAGTGTGCGCTCGAATTGCCCAATGTTGGCAACGTTGAGCCGGAAATATGCCTGCAGTGGAAGGTCCACCCGGATACCTTTCGGGATGTAAATAAAGGATCCGCCTGACCAGACCGCGCTGTTCAACGCCGCAAATTTATTGTCTTCAATCGGAATGACCGTGCTGAAGTATTGCCGAAAGAGGTCCGGATGTTGGCGCAGCCCTTCTTCAATGCTCAGGAAAATCACCCCTTGCTCTTCGAGGTGTTCCTGCACACGGTGATACACCATTTCCGATTCGTACTGCGCCCCAACGCCCGCCAGGAACTTTCGTTCCGCTTCGGGAATACCGAGTTTATCGAAGGTGTTCTTGATCGTCTCTGGAACGTCCTCCCAGGTACGGCTTTCCTCCTCAGTGGGTTTGACATAATAATAAATGTCGTCCAGATCGAGCTGGCTCAAATCGCCGCCCCAGGCAGGAATGGGACGCCTCTGATAATGTTCCAGAGCTTTCAGCCGAAAATCCAGCATCCACTTAGGTTCGTTTTTCATTTCCGAGATCTGCTGGACAACCTTACGATCAAGCCCTTTGCGGCTCTTAAAAACGGAGGTGTCCGGATCTTGAAAACCGTATTTATACTCGCCAATACCCTCTAAAATCTGTGCATCATTTGTCATGAGTTACCTCCAAACGCCCTGGCTGCGCCTGCTCCATAAGCAATGTAGCAAATCTCAATCGCGCAAACCAAGGAGCATAACTAGGTGGCAATCGTTTGATCCTCACGCTCGCGCAGCCAATCATACCCATGCTCTTCCAGATGAAGCGCCAGATCTGCGCCGCCCGATTCGACGATGCGCCCGTCCAGCATGATATGTACGTGCCCCGGCTTGATATAGTTCAGGATGCGCTGATAGTGCGTGATCACCAATACGCCCAATTCCGGCCCTCTAAGCGCATTCACCCCATCGGAAACGATGCGCAAAGCGTCGATATCCAAGCCCGAATCAGTCTCGTCCATCACTGCGATTTCCGGTTTCAAGGCTGCCATTTGCAGCACCTCGGCGCGTTTCTTCTCGCCGCCCGAGAATCCCTCGTTCAAGTAACGCCCAGCAAACGCATGGTCCATGCGCAACAAATCCATTCTTTCTTTCAAAAGCTTGCGGAATTCGGGAACTGGGATCCCTTTGTATTCCGAG
>MWTA01000099.1 GCA_002050125.1 Anaerolineae bacterium UTCFX2
TGACCGGTCATATTGGGCGCCGCGGTACCGGCTTGAACCCGCTGCGCGGGCAGAACAACGTGCAGGGCTCCTCGGACATGGGCGGCATGCCCTTCCACTACCCCGGATATATGCGCGTCGACGACCCCAATAACGCCGCCCACTGGGAAAAAGCCTGGAACCAGCCGCTGGACAGCCTGAACCGCCAGTTAGGCTTGACCACCACCGAAATCTTGAGCCACGCCCACCCCGGCGGGGTGCGGGCGCTCTACATTATGGGCGAAAACCCGATGATGAGCGAGCCAAATCTCAACCTCACGCGCCACCACATGCAGCAGTTGGAGTTTCTGGTGGCTCAAGACCTGTTTATCAATGAGTCCGGCGCTTTTGCCGATGTATTCCTGCCAGCGGTTTCCTGGGCGGAAAAAGAAGGTACGTTCACCAACACCGACCGGCGCGTCCAGCGCGTGCGCCAAGCGTTGGCGCCGCGCGGCGATTCCCGCCCCGACTGGCAGATCATTTGCGAGCTGGCGCAGCGCATCGAACTCCGTCTCGGGCGGACTTACCGCGCCGGCTGGGACTACGCGCACCCATCGGAGGTCATGCAAGAGATTGCCCACAACGTGCCGGAGTTTGCCGGCGTCAGTTATGCGCGCCTGGAGCAGGGCGGGCTGCAAACGCCGGTGTGGGACGAGAACCACCCCGGTACGCCCTACCTGTTCGCAGAGCGCTTCCCTCGCGGGCGCGGCAAGTTTCACCATTTGGAATACGTTCCGGCGGTCGAACAGCCCGACGACGAATACCCGTTTATCCTCACCACCGGGCGGGTGCTGGAGCACTGGCACGGCGGCACGCTGTCCCGTCACTCCCAGCTTGACGAGTTGTATCCCGAAGCGCTGGCGCAGATCAGCCCGGTGGATGCCGCCATGTTGGGCGTCGCCGACGGCATGCCGGTGCGGGTCTGCTCGCGCCGCGGCGAGGTCGTCCTGCGCGCCTCGGTGAGCGAAAAGAACAGCGCGGGGGTCGTGTTTATTGCCTTCCACTTCGCCGAAGCCGCCGCTAACTTGCTCACCACCGACGCGCTGGACCCCCAGGCGCGCATCCCCGAATTCAAAGCCTGCGCCGTTCAGGTGTTTCCGGTGCGCGAAGATGAGCTCCCCAACCCTGAACGCCAGGTCAGCCGGGGCAGATACTGAACCACGCTTTTTAATCCATTGATCACCGGGTTTTGTTGATACCGCGGGTATAATGCGTCGCGGAGCATGATCAACGATGAAAAGCTACCTTGCAGGGCTGGGTTCGCTGGCGGTCCTGACATTACTATCCGCGTGCAGCCTTTTCCCCCCGCTTCCGGGCGCGGCGCCTGCAAATAACCCTGGAACCCCGACCACCGATCCGGGCGCCCCGCCGGCGCTGGTCGATACGGTCTTCTCCGCCTACGCTTTTGTGGATGCGAACGCCAACGGACGCCTGGATGAGGCGGATCCTCCCCTCGAAGGCGCCGCCTTCACCGCTCTGGGTTTTGGCGATACGACCAACGCCGATGGCTACGCGATGATCCTCATCCCGTCTCAATGGGACGAACCCGTGACCGCCCGCATGGCTCCCCCGCCGGGCAGCCAATATGCCCCGATCGGCTCACAGGAAGTGACCCTGCAAAACGGCGTTCGCAACCAGGCTACGTTCTTTTTCGCCCCGCCTCCCGGCGCATCTCCCACCAATACCCCGGTGCAAATCGACCTGGTGTACTGCACCGCCTCCGACGGGGTCAAGCTCACCATGGACCTCTACCGCCCCGCGCAAGCCAGCGCCCCGGCGCCGCTGGTCGTTTACATCCACGGCGGAGGCTGGACCGGCGGGGACAAGAGCGATGGGGTTGGATTGATCTTCAAAGAAGAGCTGACGCGGCGCGGTTACGCCTACGCGTCGATCAACTATCGTCTCGCGCCGAAGTACACCTTTCCGGCTCCGATCGAGGATGTGAAATGCGCCATCCGCCACCTGCGCGCCAACGCCGAAAAATACGACATAGACCCACAGCGCATCGGCGTGATCGGCGGCAGCGCCGGAGGACATCTCGCGGCTCTGTTGGGCGTTTCGGATGCCCAGGCTGGTTGGGATACGGGTGAATACCTCGACCAGTCCAGCCGGGTACAGGCGGTGGTCGATCTGTACGGGCCGGCGGATCTGCGGGTCATGCTGGCTCAATCCCCGCTCAAGTACGCCCTGCAGGTCTTTGGCGCGGCCTCCAACCAGGATCCGGTTCTGGATGTGTATAGCCCGGTCACTTATATCAGTCCGGACGATCCGCCGTTTCTGATCATGCACGGCGACCTCGACGAGGTGGTTCCGCTCGCCCAATCCGAAATCCTTTACGATCGCTTAAAAAACGGCGGAGTCCCGGCTGAGCTGGTGATCGTCAAAAACGCCGGGCACAGCTTCCAATCCGAAGGCGACCCAATCGAACCGGACTTTCCCACCCTGTTCCAGATGGTGGGTGACTTTTTCGACCGTTATCTCAGGTGACCTGTTCCAGCATCGCGTAAAGCAAAACCCCCGCCGCGACTGCCAGGTTCAAAGACGAAGCCCGGCCGCGCATCGGCAGGCTGACAATTTCAGCGCAAACGCCGCGCTGTACTTCACTCAACCCTTTGCGTTCACTGCCAAGCAGCAAAATGGACGGTCGGCGGTAGGGTATCAACGCACGATAATCGCGCCCGCCTTTGGCTGAGCTTCCATAAATAGTATAACCTTCCCCCTCTGCCCACTTCCGGAACGCTTCAAAATCCGTCTGGATCACCGGGCGCCAGAAGAGCGTCCCCATGCTGGCGCGCACGGCAGCCGGGTGATAGGGGTCAACGCCCCCATCCAGCAGGATCAACCCGCTTGCGTCGACCGCGTCGATGGTACGCAACACTGCGCCGACGTTGCCCGGATCCTGCGGGGCGACCAGCGCTACTCCCCGGGCGAAATTCCCCGCGCCGTAATCCTCCAGCGTTTCCTGACGCTGGCGCAGCACTGCCAGGATGCCCTGCGGATTCTCTTTTTCCCCGATGGTCTCGAAAGCGGCGGAGGCGACTGCGTAGACCGGGATGCCCGCCCCAGACGCCCGCTCGACCAGTTCCAAACCGTACGGGCTTTTCAACCGCTCGGGGTCGAAGTACAGCTCTTCGATCGGCGCCCCGGCTTTCAGCGCCTCGCCGACATGACGGATCCCCTCCACAAAAAAGAGACGGGCCTCCTGCCTGTTCTTTCGCTGCTGAAGCGCCCGCACAAATTTCAACTTCGGGTTGCTGCGGCTTGTGATGCTTTCCATCGCCTCATGCACTGCGGCTCGGCACCCACGCCAGGACGGTCGTGCCGCCCCCAATCGTCGAAGTGATCTCAACGTCCCCGCCCACTTTGCGGGCGCGCGACTGCATGTTCGAAAGACCATGCCCCAACGCGGTATTGACCTTGTGCATATCGAAACCGCGCCCGTCATCCGAGACTTCCAACAACATGCGCTCGCACGCTGTCCACAGATGCACTTCAGCATGTTGGGCGCGGGCGTGTTTGGCGATGTTCGCCAATGATTCCTGGCAAATGTGAAACAGCGCGGTCGCGTTCGGAGCTGGAAAATCTACCAACCCATCTTCCGGCGCAACCAGCGTGGCGTGCGTAATGCAGTTCGCTTCGAATTCATCCACCAGGCGCTGCAACCCCTGCTTGAGGTCCTCCCCGTGAAATTGGCGCGGCCGCAAGTCCAGGATGTACGCCCGGATATCGCGGATCGTGTTGTTCAGCGAATCAATCGATTCGGCAATCTTGTGCTGCACCGCATCCGGATCGTCATTCATCGCCATTCTGGCATAATCCAGCGCTAGCCCCACCCCGTAAATCGACTGGATGATCCCGTCGTGCAAATCCATCCCGATCCGCTCGCGCTCCTCCAACACCGCCAGCCGGCGCGATTGACGGTTCAGATGCGTGTTTTCGATCGTGATTCCAGCCCAGGAGCCAATCGCGTTGAGCATATTCAGCTCGCGCTCGTCCAGGTCGCGATTCTGCCGCGTTGCGGCGCTCATCACCCCCACTACTTTCCCTCTTGAAACCAGCGGGATGCAAACGATAAACTGGAACCCAGCTTCCAGCACTTCGTGACGCAAAAAACGCATATCCTCGCGCAGGTTTCGGCTAACCAGCATCTTGCCGGTAGAAGCCACCATCCCAATGAAGCCCTGCCCCACCCTGAAGCGATCTACACTTGAAAAAGCCTCCTCGTAATCGCCGTGGTGCAAGGCAAGATAGAGTTCCTGCTGGTCTTCATCCCTCAGAAAGATTTCACCGACCTCGACTGAAAGATAGTCCAGCACCAGGTTGAGCGTCTTTTCCAAAATATCGTCGATCTCGAGCGAGCTGGTCAGGGTCGCGGCGACCTCATTGAGCAGCTTCAAGTCTTCGTTGCGGAGCAGCAGCTCTTCGTCGCGTCGCACAAGCTGGTTGTAAAGCTGAGCGTTGGTGATTGCCACCGCCGCATAAGCCGCCAGCGTCTCCAGCACCCGTTCGTCTTGTTCGGTAAATTCATGGTAACCAATCTTGTTGGTCAGGTAGATCTGCCCAAGCTGTCTTTCCCCCTGCAAAATCGGAACGCCCAGGAAGGAATGCATCTGCGGATGATTGGCTGGGAAGCCAATGCTGCGCGGGTCCTCGCTGATCTCGCGGATGCGCACGGCGGATCTTTCCTGCCACATTGCGCCCAACAGCCCGCGCCCGACCGGAGGGTGGGAAATGCGCGCAATTTCAGCCGGGGTCATCCCAATGGGGATGAACTGCACCAGATCGCCATCCTCGTCCACCACGCCCAGCGCGGCATATTCAGCGCCCACCTGCTCGCGCGCCAGTTGGGCAATCCGTTCCAACACATTTTCCAGGGATAAATCGCTGACCAGTTCCAGGCTAGCCAGATGTAACGCCGCTAAACGCTCCTCTAATTCCTCACGCGATAATATTTCCATTTCATCTTCTCTTATCGGATTGATTTTACCCTATTTTGTACGAGGTTGATAGCTTTTGCCAGCCCGCTGTGGATATAAATAGGGTGTTTCGATGATACGCCCATCTGGAGGTGCTATGGAAGAGAGCGAAAAGGGGTCGCGCATCAGCGGTTTTTATAAACTCAGCATCCAAGAGCGGCTCGCGGAGCTAAACCGGCGGGTTGGGCTGGCTGCGGATGAACTTGCCGCGCTGAGCGGTTCGGCTGGCTTACGTCTCGAGCAGGCGGACCACATGATCGAGAACGTCGCGGGCGTTTACGCCTTGCCCCTGGGAATTGCGCTGAACTTCAAAATCAACGGGCAGGACGTCCTCGTGCCGATGGCAATCGAAGAACCTTCCGTGGTTGCCGGCGCCTCCTTCATGGCGCGGCTTGCCCGCGCTGGCGGCGGGTTCAGCGCCAGCGTCACGCCGCCCGAAATGATTGCCCAGATCCAAATCCTCGATTCAGCCGACCTGCCCTCGGCGCGCTTGGCGATCCTCGAAACCAAATCCGCCTTGCTCGCCGAGGCGCTGGAGATCGACCCGGTGCTGAAGCTGCTAGGCGGGGGGCCGCGCGATCTTGAAGTCCGCCTGATCGATGATTCGCCCATCGGTCCCTTTCTGGTCGTGCATTTGATCTTCGACGTGCGCGACGCCATGGGAGCAAACGCGGTGAACACCGCCGCCGAACGCCTGGCGCCCCGTCTGGCGCAGCTCAGCGGGGGCCGCGTCCACTTGCGCATCCTCTCCAACCTGGCAGACCGCCGCCTGGCAAGGGCGCGCTGCACCATCCCGCTCAGCGAACTGGCTTTCGAGGGTTACAGCGCCCAGGAAGTGCGCGATGGCATCATCGCCGCCTGGGCGTTTGCCGCCGCCGACCCTTACCGCGCCGCCACCCACAACAAGGGCATCATGAACGGCGTGGATGCGGTGGTGATCGCCACCGGGAACGACTGGCGAGCGGTGGAAGCCGGGGCGCATGCTTTTGCCGCGCGAAACGGTCGCTACACCGCGCTTTCCGCCTGGGGGAAAGACGCGCAGGGAAACCTGGTGGGCAGCCTGGAAATGCCGATGGCGGTGGGGATCGTCGGCGGCGCTACCCGCGTACACCCAGCCGCGCAGGCGAATCTCAAGCTGATGGGGGTGGAAAGCGCTGCCCGCCTGGCTGAAATCATCGTCTCGGTCGGTCTGGCGCAAAATCTGGCGGCGCTGCGGGCGCTCGCTACTGAAGGCATCCAGCGCGGCCACATGGGCTTGCACGCCCGCCAGGTCGCCATCGCAGCCGGCGCTCAGGGCGAGCAGATCGAACGGCTGGCTGAGCAGATGGTCGCGGAGAAACTGGTCCGCATCGACCGCGCGCAGGAGATCTTGAAATCCTGGCAACCCTGACCTCGATGCGCCAGGATTTTTGTTTCGTTTTTTGATGTTCAGGCAATCATTCAACAATATTCTACACAGGTGAATACATGGATCACAACCACAATGAAAACCTCTTGCTAAAACCAAACCGCCCGGTGGGCATCTCCGGTTACGGCGCGTACGTGCCGCGCTACCGCCTGCCCGCCAGCGAGGTTGCGCGCATCTGGACCGACAGCCAGGGCAGCCTGCCGATCAAGGAGAAATCGGTGCCGGGTCTGGACGAAGACGTCGCGACGATGTCCATCGAAGCCGCCCGCAACGCCATGCAGCGCGCCGGGGTGCCCCCCAGCCGGGTGCGTGCGGTGTGGGTCGGCTCGGAATCGCACCCCTACGCCGTAAAACCCACCTCCACGCTGGTCGCCGAGGCGATCGGCGCTGTTCCAAACGTGCAGGCTGCCGACTGGCAGTTTGCCTGCAAAGCCGGCACGGAGGCGATGGTCGCCGCGATCGGTTTTGTCGGCTCCGGCATGGCGGATTACGCCCTGGCGATCGGGATGGACACCGCCCAGGGGCGCCCGGGCGACGCTCTCGAATACACCGCCGGCGCAGGCGGGGCGGCTTTTCTGCTCGGTCCAGCTGAGGACTCCCTGGCGGTCATCGAAGCCACCTATTCTTACGTCACCGACACGCCCGACTTCTGGCGCAGACCGTATGCCAAATATCCCGAGCACGGTCAGCGTTTTACGGGCGAGCCAGCCTATTTCACTCACATCATCGAAGCCGGCAACGCGCTGATGCAGGCGACGCACACCACTGCCCAGGACTACCAATACGCCGTCTTTCACCAGCCGAATACAAAATTCCCGCAGCGCGCCGCTCAGATGCTCGGCTTTCAAAAAGAGCAGATCCAAACCGGCTTGCTAGTGCCGTTGATCGGCAACACCTATGCCGGCGCCGCGATCATCGGTTTGACCGCGATCCTGGACATCGCTCAGCCGGGTGACCGCATTTTGATGGTTTCGTTCGGGTCGGGCGCCGGCTCGGACGCCTTCGCTCTCACCGTCACCGATGCGATCCGCGAACGGCGCGACCGCGCCCCGCACACCCAGGAGTACATCGCCCGCCGCACGCAGATCGATTATGCCCAGTACGCCCGCATGCGCGGCAAACTGGTCATGAAATAAGCGGAGCCGGATCATGTCAAGCGATGTCGTAATTGCCGGGATCGGTCAGACGCCGGTCGAAGAACACTGGAAAAGTTCGCTGCGCGAACTGGCGCTCTCCGCTATTCAGGCGGCGGAAGCGGACGCGGGCGGTCTGCGTCCGCAAGTCCTGTTTGTCGGCAACATGCTCGCCCCGCAGCTCTCGCGCCAGGCGCATCTGGGCGCGCTGATCGCCGATTTCTGCGGACTGGTCGGGATCGAAGCCTTCACGCTGGAAGCCTCCGGAGCTTCCGGGGCGGCGGCGCTGCGCGCCGGTTATATGGCAGTGGCGTCCGAACAGGCAGACGTTGCCCTGGTGGTTGGGGTGGAGAAATCCTCCGATATGGTTGGCGCGGCGGTCGATGAAGCGCTTGCCACTGCAGGCGACAGTGACCATGAAAGCGTGCAGGGGCTCACGCCCAGCGGGCAGGCGGCGCTGCTCATGCGCCGCTACATATACGAGTACGATGTGGAGCGCGCGGCGTTTGCCGGATTTCCGCTCATCGCCCATGCAAACGGCGCCGGCAACCCAAACGCGATGTACCGCAAGGCGATTAAGCCCGAATTGTACGCCAACGCCAGCCTGATCAGCGATCCGCTGAACATTTTCGATGCAGCCCCGGCTGCAGACGGCGCAGCGGCGCTGATCCTGACCCGACCGGGGTTGCTGCCGCCGAATTTTCCCAACCGCCTGGTGCGCATCGCCGGATCCAGCATGGCGACCGATACGCTTGCGCTGCACGACCGCCCCAATCCGCTCGACTTCAAGGCGATCCGCCAGTCGATCGAGCGCGCCTGCGAAAAAGCCCGCATCACCCCCTTACAGGTCGATTTTTTCGAGCTTTTCGACGCCTACTCGATCTACGCCGCGCTGACATTGGAAGCCGCCGGCTACGCCGAACGCGGTCAAGCCTGGAAGCTGGCTCAAAACGACGCCGCCCCGGCTGCGCTCAGCCTCCAGGGGGCGCTCCCGATCTCTACGATGGGCGGGCTCAAAGCGCGCGGCAACCCGGGCGGCGCGACCGGCGTCTATCAGGCGGTGGAAGCTGCCCTCCAACTGCGCTGTCAGGCGGGCGCGAACCAGCTCCCCAACCCGCGCCGGGCTTTGATCCAGGCGCTGGGCGGTCCAGCCGCCTCGGTTGTCACGCATGTATTAGAAGCGATGGATTAATTTCGGTAAAACCGGAGATTTGATAGTTCTTGATAGCACATTGATCATAGACTTGTGCTGAATGACATCGATCCGGCATGGATGATTAGGAGGTACAGATTATGGAAATATCACGCCACTGGCGATTGCGCAAACAGCGCTATGGACTCATGGGAGAAATCTGCCCGCACTGCGAAGCCAAGTTGTTCCCGCCGCGCGACATATGCCCCGAATGCGGCGGCGAGGCAAAAACGCTCTACCAGTTCAGCGGTAAGGGCGAAGTTTACTCGTACACCACCATTTACGAGCCGCCCGCCGGTTACGAAGAGAACGCCCCCTACACCGTGGCGCTGGTCAAACTCGATGAAGGTCCAATCGTCACCGCCCAGCTCACCGACCTGGGCGAGGAACAGGTTCAGATCGGCACCCCGGTGGAGATGGTCACCCGCCGCCTGCGCCAGGACGGTGACGAGCGCGGCATGATCATTTACGGGTATAAGTTCCGGCCTGTGGGACTTGGTCCGCACTAGGTCGTTGCCGAATCATCTGGAGGAGATTTAAACGGATCGTAACCTCTAAAGACCGATCCTTGTGGATATAGACCTTCTCAACCAAAGTATTTACAATCTTTCGTTTCAATTCAAATTGTTCAAGCCGTTCCTCATCTGTTTGAGGAACGGTATTTAATTCCAATAAACCGACCTTAAGATCAGCAAAATATTCCCGCGCATGTTCTTCCCACTGGTTGAGGGCAGACAGTAAAGATTGATCAGTTACCATCTCCATTTCCTGCTTCAATGTAATTTCTTGGGCTGAAAGATCTGCTAACTGCTCATCCATGTCTTGCTCTGAAATACTTCCTTTTCTCGCCTGGGTAATCACCCATTTCCGTTCTAAAACCAGATTATCCAACTCTCGTTGTATCCGATCGTTGTCTTCATTTGCGGATTTTGCCTTCTTACGTAGATCATCTACATAATCTCTTGCCCTTGCGATGAGAATCTCAGGGTCATCAATCGCACCTTTTACTTTCCCCCAAACATAGTCATCTGCTTTGAGATGACCAATGCTGCGAGGACAGTCCTCGTGAATCAGTTCCTTGTGATGTTGGGTGCAGCAATAAGTGCTGGACATGGTCTTGCGCGGCACAACCTCACCCTTACGGTTCTTTCGGGTTGCAGAAGATTGGGTTCTGCCGGCCCATTTACGCCCACAGGCGCATTTCAATAATCCACTAATCAGGTAATCATGGCGATAGTTGAACATAGGATGCTTAACGTTTCGTTCTCGAACAATTCGATATCGTTCATATGTTTTGGAATCAATAATTGGTGGTGCGGGAATCTCGAATACTTCTCCATCTCGACTTTGTTTCTTAACCCCGCGATAATATGCATCGGCAGCTTGTAAAATGGATTGAATTGAAGTGACCGCCCATTCAATTTTCCGAAGACGAGTTGAGCCTTTTTGAGGAGCACGCGCTTCAATTAATCTCCTTCGGATCTCCATCAGTTTGACGCCCTGGTTATACCATTCAAAAACTTTTCGCACCCACCTGGCTTCTTCCTCAACAATTTCTATAATTTCACCATTCCTACGATAACCATAGCGATCCTGCCCGGTGTTTGCTTTCCCATTACGTAAACGAGCCTTAACTCCCATGCTCATGCGTTCACGCATCCCTTTTAATTCCATGCTGGCCACCCATGCTTTAAGTGGGGCCATCATGGGATCGAATGATTCTCGGGCAAGAAGGACTTGAATATGATTATCCTGGATAGTATCTATAACCGTCAGCATAGCCCGCATACTGCGATATAAACGATCTTCTCTCCACGCAATAATATAACCAAAGTGCCCTGCAGCTGCGTCTTTCTGTAATTCCAGTAATTTTGGCCTGTCCACTCGTGTCCCCGAAGGATCAACCAACCGGCCTTTGACCCGATACTTTTCAGTGTCCCGATAAATCTTAAAAACCGTCAAATTGTTTTGTTGAGCCAGAGCTCGACATTCAGATTCTTGCTCATCCGGGCTGGCTTTTTCGCCCTGGTGTTCAGACGAGGTTCTTACATAAATGGCGGCAAGTCGATTGGAAGGTTTTATCTCATTCATTCGAGCACCTCGACTCCATGACCGTTGCGACGGATTTTTCCAGAGTGCTCCAGTTGATCCATGTAGCTATAAATGGTCTGTCGAGAAACATCCAAAGCTCGGGCAGCATCGCTAATCCCAAGGGTTGGATTGACACGAAATGCGTCCAATAATCTGGCAAGTCGATTGTCTAGTTTTGCTTTTCTGCCTGCCTGTAATCTGTTCAAATTCATGTCAATCTGTCCATTGTTTGACATATCGCTGGACATAGGGGATTCAAACAAGCCCCTCAAATCTTGACGCTGAAATCCATGGGCCATCTGACGTTCTGCTTTACGTTCAGCTTTTTCATTGGCAATTTGCTGAATCCGCTTCTGATAATCCTTGCGCAGCGCTATGACCGTGACACCTTCCAGGCTGAGAAAAGGGAAAATTGCCGGCGCGATCACTGACCAGGAAGGTTGGGTATCCAAAACAACAGTGAGAAGAACAGCGACTAAAAAGTAGATAACAATTAAAAACACCGCCAACAAAAAAGGAGCTGGGGGATCATTCTTTCGCCGGTTCTGGTTGAATTGGTATAGATCTAAAGCCGTTGCGCAGGTAACTAAGCCAAGCGACTCGATCACAGAGGCCGCAAGAATTCCAATGGGTACGGGCCATTCAAGATGGGTTACGGTTGCCCGACCAACCAGGTATGCCGTGGGAACAGGAGCGCACCAAGGCGCAATCTTTGCCACCAGATCAATCGCTCCGTTTTCAAAACTATCGATATTGCGTAAATCCATTTTCACCTCATTTTTAGAAACAAAAATCCGCTCATCCTCACCGGGAGAGCGGCCGATAGCATAGCGTGAGGCTGTACCGGATGTTCTGGTACAATACCTTCAGCCCTGTGCCGTCAACCCGGCGAGAGGGTTAGGGCCATGTTTGTGTTACCAGCACTGACTTGGCCCGTTATAAGGGTGATTAATGTTCACCTATATGAACATTATAGCATAAAAATAAAATTGTGGAAGTGTGTCAACCCTGATGTTTCGGGCCTCTTCTTCCCCCTTGTGCTTCCACTTTCTGAAGATAATCCATAAGAGATTGCCGGTCGATCATCAAAGCGGAACCCCATTTGCGAGCCACAATTTCGCCAGCGCGTATTAGCCGGCGTATGTGATTCGGATGGTATCCGCTGATCTCAGCAGCCTCTGTTGTTTTAAGCCATTCTTCAGGCATAAAAAATACTCCATCATGATTCTACTGTCTCATGACGTTGAATGCAATAAAATAAAAGCTCTCCACTTATTCAATTATTAAAGTCCTGACTTGCCGGTATTCAATCCCAAAAGCGGGGTTTGCGGCATATGCTGGGTTTTAGAAACCAACTCTCTCGGCAATTTTTTGTATTGCTCAGTCTGCTTTATTAATCCCGCAAATCCCGCATACACCGCAAGTAAATTGCCAGCGAGCTACCTTTGAATGACTGTCATTAGAACAACGCTCAATCCGCACTTGTGACTCTCCATAACGGGTACCTTGACGCTGAACAAAACCTTTCCCCAATCTTTTCTTGAAATTTGGCCGAATGTAACCACGTTCATCCAGCGGTGCTTCAAAAGTATCTGGTAACAAATCCATTAACTCAGGTATTGAGGCCAGTTCTTTGCAAATTTCTGCAATCGTGACCGGAGTATTCTGAAAGATTTCGTGAAGTGCCATCAAAAAGGCTTCCCACTGGGGACCCTCGTCATCAATGATTTCATAAAGACTCTCCAGGTTATCTAAAAATCCGGATATTCCAGCATATGTCAAGATTCCCCCAATAACCTTCGACCACTCTAAAAATCCACCAATGACCCGAGAACCACTTGCCGGTCGATCTGCAGTAAACCATCCTTGGGCGAGCGTCAGCACAGCGCTGATTAAGTCACCACGATTTTTCAGTACCCATTCTGGCAGGTCAGAATGTAGAAAGTTTTCTCGTTGCCAGGGACGGGAAGTTTTGGCGTCCAAACGAATCCAGTAACAACGCCGTGGAAGATCACCGCCGAGGCGAATATTATTACCATTTGCAATCCAGGTAGCGCTTTGTGGTATTTTCACCATCTCCGAGTGGCCAAGGATCCGATCTGACCAGATAGGCGCAGTAATTGCAGCTGCCACTTCGCTGGAGTCCAACGGTTCTGTCACATTGTCGATTGAAATTACCGAAGCCCCAGTCATCAAGGTTGCCGTAATCTTTTTACGCCACTCATCAGAATCTCTAGGGGCAGTAATCATTGCCGGTTCATGGCCGGTTGCGACCAGGCTGATCACTGATTGAAGCAAGGATTTTCCCGTTCCAGATTGGGGTGAATCAATCAATGCCAGAGGTACTTTCCCTGATATTGCCGGCCTGATAATTGGCGTAATCAAAAGTCCGATTGCATTTGCCCAGGATGATTGGTCTACAAATGGAAAATCCTGCATCACCTCTTGGATTAACTCAACGGCCAATGCTTTTCTATCCTGGCAGGACGCGTGAGTACTCCAATGATTGGTTATTTGAACATTAGGAACGTAATACAATTTTGTCGATGTATCGTATCCTGGATCAGCCAAAATGGACCCGTCTGAACGTATTGTTGGACACTCGATTAATCCGTTTATTATTGGAAATGGCCACGCTCCCAAAGAAAGGATATCGCGTACTATCTCATAAGGTGGTGGTACAGGATCTTTGAAGGTGGTTTTTTTATAGGTACGCTCCGAATAATAGTTGGCGATCCGGGCGAGTCGTCCACGTAACGCTACTTCAGAAAGAGGTTCGATGGCTGGTGTATGATGCTCATCTATTCTGATCCTGGACAACAATCCAGAACGGACAAAAAGAATCGGGGGTACATTAGCCGATGATAATGCCCGAATTGAATCATCCACCACATCGCGGAAGTGGCGATGGTTGACGCGAATGTCCGGAAGTCCATCTTGATTCGTGTCAGGTTCATCTTCTGTGTCATTACAGTGTAGCCCGAACATTTCTGCCGCAGTTCGCACTGCAGCAGAAATGTTTCCTTGATGCTCAAGTAAACAAAACACATCAAAGGGTGAGTGCCAATAGCCATCCCCTAAAGGATCGTTCGTGTTGTGGTGAAAACTGCGATTCTTTTCCTTCGAAATAAATACGGAGTAATGAGAACCGCCGGGGCGGATCGCTCTAACGTCACAAACCTGATAGCCATTTCGGGATAAAATGTCAGCGATGGTCACATTCCTGTTATACGAGCCAATGACATCGGCGGATTGTTTTCCGGAAGATTTCAAGTGATACGAATTCGCTTTATTTTGCTTGTCCAATTGTCGACGGGTCAATGGACACTCATCCAATAATCGAGCAGCCTGCACCAATGCGTTAGCCTCCTCTTGCGTGAATGTTGGAATATCAGTCAGGCTGCCCGAAATGATGGAATAAACAGCACCATTGGGATGTATACTCGGCTCCACTAAGATGTACCCGCCTTCACCGCGCGTTTCTATTGCAATTCGACGGCCGTCCACCTCTTGTTCATCTGTGACAAAAGCTAATTTCTGATTAATCCCAGGCTCCGGACAGCGGAAAAGTACATGCAGTCCTTTGCCGGTTTTCTGGACTACCAGTTCCTTCGTGCGTTCTCCGGCTTTTTCCAACCAGGTCTCGTAAAAACGTGGTTCGTCAAAGTCAATCACCAGCAAATTACCGGACACCTTTCCGGTAACGACAGCAATATTGCCTTCAGTGCCAAACCAGTGTTCCAGCGTTCGCTCATCCGCGATATGGTCCTGATATTCAGCCCACTTGATCCGTGGGCGTTTATCTCGGCCTACAGGAATGACCGATAGTCCGGCCATCGCGTAAGAGCGGGCAATTTCAAGCAGACTTGCCATTCTGCTTCTCTTCTTTTTCCATTCTGGATAGAAATTCATTGGCATCGGTGATCATTCTTTGGTAATTGGCCTGTTTCTGCTGCTCACCATTCGCTATTGCAGCCAGGCGCACCTTCCGCCCATATGCGGCGAGCAGATCATAAATTTCGCGAAGCTCTGCCGGCAGAGACGCCGTACCATTCGGTTTAGGGGTCAGGGTATTTGTTTTCGTCATTTCACTTCTCCTCTGGCGTGAGGGTAGTTTCAGTAGTTTTTTTCATGTCTGGTCCATATGGCAGCTTGTCTGCCGGCAGCAGTCCACGCCGGACCAATTCATTACGGACAATAACCACTACCTGGTCGGCAGGGCTGCGGACTTCCTGACCTGAAAGTTTGATCAGGGCAGAATATTCGGGTTGTTCAAGGATGATTCGTAAGCGATTGATCATTTAGCTCCTCAATATAAAAATGGCGGTTCTGTGTTTCGCCGCCATTTTCTATCGAAGGATATCCTTGCTGCAATATCCCAGAATATCCCGAAATGTCCTGAAACATCCCAATTTACCCTGAACGGTAATTTGCATTCCGATATGGCACAATTTGCTCCCCAAATTCCTTCCGCAACTGGTTCAAACGGTTGAGAATTGTCTTATCCGTTTTCTGGAGACGTATTCCAATGTCTTTACAGGTTAACCCACGATGCCACAGACGAATACACTCCCTATCCCAACCCTTGTCTGGAATCATCAGCCAGGTCTGAGAAGGTTCTTTCTTTGGTTCTTCGATAGTTGGGAGAGGTTCCGAATCAGTATTTGACGAGGTAATTTCTGAGCCCTTTATCTCCGGGGGTTTAAAATCAACAGGTAAAGATATGCTTTCTACAGTGGGTATCAAAAACCAGCCAAGCCGTTCCATCTCGTCCCGAAAAGCATCCCAAAGCCACCACCCCTTTTCAATATCAAACAAAGAAACCTTGAGAAGGGTATTTCCGTTCAGTAGTTTGTGGGCAACCAGGTCAAGAGAAGTATCCCTGTCCAAAAATCGAACGGCAATCGGATTAATATCCAGCGGAAATTCCAGGATTTTACGCTGTGTGCCAGGATTAAGGACGGTGCAGACCAGCCCCACCTCCTTCAATATCGATTCGCGAGCCATAACTGCAAATTCAGCCGGCGAACCCTGAATGACAAATTCAAAGGCAGCTCGTGGTATCTGGAGTAACCCCATTCTTTTACTCCATTGACCCCATAAACTGTCCTGGGGTTTATCCCTTTGGGGTTGATCCAACGTGTCTATTCCCCAAATTCTCAACCCATTCAAAAACCAATTCATTGCATTGGCACGCTGTTCTGAGCGTATCTGAAATAGTTCGTTTGCCAGGCGCGCTAACAACTGCTCTTCATCAGAAGCGGAACTGGCCAATCGGCGTATATCCGGTTGAATCGGGTTCAACTTCAATAAAAGGGCAGTGCGAAACAACTGAGTTTCAGCGGTATTTGGATATTCCGGAAAATGAGTGATTAAAAATGATTGTGAAGCTGGTAAGGCAGAAACACCGAACGCCACCAATGATCCCCAGGTTTTATGCTCCAGTGAGATATCCCATTTCTCAACCATCACAGAAAGATGAATTTCAGGATGTGCAAACGGAGGTTGAGAAAGCAGCCGGCATATTGCCAATAATCGATTTGAAGTTGTGTTAAGGATGCAGCTCGTCAAGGGTTAGTTTCTCCGATCCTGGGGAGGAACATAACTCTGGATGGTGACTTCCTTACGATTATGGCCTAACTGAATGGATGTATCCAATAACGCCTGATCATCATCCGCGCCAGCTTCAATCCTGTTTTTATAGTTTTGCGCTGCGAATGTTTTCCGGAAGCCGTGTGTGCCCAGGCAAGGAATTCCGAGGGCTTTACACGCTTTACGCACCTGTTCGCGCACTCGATCCGGGAGAGAGCCGCGGTCATGGAAAATGTGACCGGTTGGATTTTTCTCGCCGATGGCTTTGATCTCGGAAAGGAAGTGTGTTTCTTCTGGTGAAATGCGTACCTCGCGAGGTCTGCCACCTTTAGTATGACTCACATTCCCTTCCAGAGTGATAAAGCATGTTGCCACATCAATATCTTGTGCTCTAAGATAGACTGCTTCTCGAATCCGCAGCCCAGTTTTTTGCATCACATGCAGTACCCGCGCTGAAATTGGATCGATATTGATGATCCACTCGATAATTCGTTCCGCTTGCTCCGGAAAATATGCCACCGGTCGAGGTTCGGAGTGGAAGCCGCTTAATCCCCCATCGGTTTTATAAGGAAGTAACGGGGGTGCATCTTTGCCAAATACTCCGGTAATCCTACAAGCGCGATCCAGCTTACGTAACGATGCCATAACGCGTCCAATCCGGCCACCGCTGCGTTCACGCCGAATTAATTCTTCGACGAATGTCTGAGCCATCTCTGGCTCGACATCTTCAACTTCACTCACTTCAGGCCACTGCCTGCGGATGAATCGCGCAAATTCATGCACATCCGCCACCATGCTCTGCATGGTTCCAATACTGCGGATCACATCCTGATTGCGTCCATGTTGTTTATCTTCGTGCCGGCTGCCACCAGGTCGAAAGATTGCCTGGAGCGCTTTCATCATTTGATAAGATAATCCACCTTGTTGTGACATAATTCTGCACCTGCCTGTTTACGCTTAAATCGGGTTCGAACGGCTTTTTTTACCGTTTCTGGTTGTTTCCCTTTGTTTCCTTAAGGGAACCCCTTTCTAAAAATGGGGCGTTTTGTTGTACTTGCCTCGTTCAGACAGCCGCTTCGGCTGCACACCCAGGGATGGGCGCCCTATCCATCGGACAGGGTGACCGTTTGGTGTGAGGCCCACGGACCAGCAAGAGTACGGTCAAATCTCGCTGCCGTGCGCTCAATAGATCGACTGGACTCTGTTGAGCGGCTCCCGCTGCGTACTTCGCTTTGGGAAGGTGATGGGTGCAAGGTCAACTTTTGGGGATTCTCACGCGATCAGCAACACCTGCCGGCGATCCATTCCCCCTGGTTGTGCCGGTTCGGTTTTTGCGTGTTAAAACAAAAATACCAAACATTGCACCCGGGCGGAAATAAACAGGCCAACGTTCAGTATTACGGTATAAAAACAAGCTATCGTTAACTATTTTAGACGCTTTTGCGTCTCATTCAATTGTAATTTCATTATAGCACGCGTTTTCTATCCTGCCAAATCGCGATAGAGACAATTTTAAATTTTTCGAGGTTGAAAAGTGTTTGTAAGGTCCATGTTTATCGACTTGTACTCCATTTTCGTTGACATTTTTTGTTTCCTCACCTATGATTATAGAATACTCCCACGTGAGGTGGCTCATGCCCGGAAAAATTGTCAATCACTTTCGCATTTTACTGGCACAAAAGGCAACTAAGCAGCAGCAAAATATCGCTCTGATGGACGTGCAGCGCGAGACGGGCATTGCCTGGTCAACGCTAAATTCCTGGGCGAATAACCAGTTGACCCGATATGATGCAGCGGTGATCATGGCGTTATGCGAATATTTTGATTGCCAGGTGGGGGATTTACTGGTTTACGAAAAAGAAACGATTCCTGCTCCGTAATGAAAGACACCATAATAACTCGGAACAACGGCAACTATGACATATAACGAATCTGATACTCGCGCATACTTAATTGATCCCAAACTTGAATCCTCCGGTTGGGGAAGAGAACTTGTACGAAGAGAGCATTTTTATCGCCGTGACGTGCAATATACAGCCGGAAGAATTGTATTGCACGGTGATCGAGCACATCACCGAGAAGGTCGGAAAATTGATTATTTATTACGTTATACCGATTCTTTTCCTTTGGCCATCGTTGAAGCAAAAGAAGAAGGTTTATCGGCTGAAACTGGCCTTGAGCAAGCGAAAGCTTACGCTAAAGATTTGTCTGTTCCTTTTGCCTTTTCGACAAATGGCCACAATATCATTGAATTTGACTTCTTTACTTTAGACAGCCGGAATATCGATCATTTTCCCACACCCGATGAGCTCTGGCATCGCTGGATGATCAATACTGGCTTGAGATCACCAGGAATTGCTCAGAATCGGGCAAGTTATAGCCTAGATGATGCAACTGATCGACGACAAAACCCACTTCTATATCCTTATTGTCCTGAAACAATCACAGGAAAGAGTATCAGATATTTTCAGGAAGCAGCTATCAACCAGGTAATTCGCCGGATTGTTAAAGGACAGAAACGAATCTTACTTGCCATGGCAACAGGCACAGGAAAAACTTTCACGGCCATGCAATTGGTATGGAAACTAATCAAGTCGGGCTGGTTGCAACGACAGCACCCGGATCGACCAGGAAGGATTCTTTTCCTTGCTGATCGAGTGGTGCTTCGTGATCAGTCCTACAATGCGTTTGCTCCATTTGCCCGTGATGGAAATGATCCTCGTTGGTTGATTGAAGGGCATCCGCCCATTTTGACAAGAGATCTCTATTTTGGAATCTACCAATCCCTTTGGATTGAAAATGATCAGGGAAAACGATTGTTCGAGTTGTTTCCCAAGGATTTCTTTGATATCGTCATCATTGACGAAGCCCACCGGTCAGGGTTTGGCACCTGGCAGGAGATCCTCAAGCATTTTGGCGATGCCATTCATCTTGGCATGACGGCAACCCCAAAAACCACTGATAATGTAGATACTTATGACTATTTCTGTAGAGATGAGCCTGAAATACTCATAGATGCTGAAGACCCCTCGAAAGGTTCCCGCCGCCAGGCAGCTTATGAATACAGTTTGGGACGGGGCATAGAAGATGGTTTTCTTGCTACTTACAAAGTACACCGGGTGCGGACCACTGTTGATCAGAATGGCTTGAAACTGCAGGAAGCCGTCGAGCAGGGTGCGGAAGTTTTTGTCCCAGAAGATGCAGAGACACGAGAACTATACACCACGCCGCAATTTGAACGCGAAATTACTGTTCCAGATCGTACCAGGGTGATGGTGGATCACCTGGCCGGCTTGCTGAGGAAATTTGGGCCAACAGAGAAAACCATGGTTTTCTGTGTAGATATTCCCCATGCTCAACTGGTGGCCAGATTGTTAAATGATGCATTAGGTCATCTGGGGTTGCAACCTTATGCAGTTCCCATTGTGGCAGAGGAAGGGCAAGCACCTGTTTGGCTGCAACAATTCCAGGACAGTGATCATGCCACACCGGTTGTTGCCACAACTGCAGAATTATTGAGCACGGGGGTAGATGTTCCGGCTTGCCGCAACATTGTGTTCATGAAAACCATCTCTTCTCCGGTTCTGTTCAAACAGATTATTGGGCGCGGCAGCCGAGTAGATCCAGCTACAGATAAGTTATGGTTTAGAATCATCGACTATACCGGGGCAACACATCTATTTGATGAGTGGGATCGTCCCCCTGGCCCTGCTCCTGAGGTTCCTCAAGGACCACAGAGCGCATCGATCGAGGGACATGTCTCTAAGGTTGAAACCGGAGAAATAATCGTCGGAGCGACGGTAACACTGATTACCGGTCCAAACGCTCAGAGGGGGCCAATTCGATCTGATGAAAACGGTTGCTTCCGTTTTACAAATCTGCCCGAAGGAAGTTTATCTCTCATTGTCAGCGGAACTGGTTTTCGGCGCCGACAGCTACAAGTTCAGACCCTTGCAGATGAAACCACGACCGTAGATGTTGAATTAAGCCCTGAAGGTGAACCGGTCGGTCGTATTCGTGTCGAAGGTCTTGAAGTGCGAATCGCCGACGAAGCTGTCTTTGTCATCGAAGGTTCAGGCCAGCAACTCACCCAACAGCAGTATCTAGATTACACCAGAGAAAAAGTGCGGCAGGTTAGCCAGGCTCAGAAGATAGACGATTTGCGCAATACCTGGATTAATGCCATAACGCGCAGAAAGCTGCTGACTGACCTTCAAGCCGCTTCAGTTTATGTGGATGTGATCGCTGACGTACTTGGTCAAAGCGAAGCGGACCAGTTTGACCTGCTGGGACATTTAACCTTTGGCACACCACTCCGAACCCGTTCTGAAAGAGCTGCTGCTTTCATTAACCGCGAATCGCGGTTTCTTCAGGCGCAACCCAAACCAGCTCAAGAAGTGCTGCTGGCGTTGTTGGAAAAGTACCGTGCAACTGGCGTGGATGAGATCAGTGATCCGAGAATTTTTCGCTTACCACCATTTTTTGAAATGGGGCAAGCACCTGGCGTAGCACGCCGCTTTGGTTCGTTGCCTAAATTACAATCGAATTTAGCCGAGTTGCAGAGACGGATTTACGATTAACTGAACTAACTTACTGCGATAATTATCCTAAAACTAATTATCGCAGTATAATAGTGTAAATGATGAACAGCGAACCCCGTTACTCGCAATCACAAGGCCTAAAGTTGCTTGAAGCAGCAGTTAAGGAATATGGTCCTTTGTTTACATTGGAGCAGATCAAGCCGCTTGCCAACACGCAGAAATTATCAACCAGCCACCTCCGTTACCTTTTGAGCACTTTATCTGATGCTGGTTGGATTGAGATCCTAAAGCGCGGTACCTATCTAGTCAAGAGCCCATTGTATGCTGAAGAAGTTCCGGTATATGCGATTGCTGCAGCATTAATTCAGCCGATGGCGATCAGTCACTGGTCAGCTTGCGCCTACCATGGTTTTACGACACAGAATCCGGTCATGGTGCAGGCAACAACCCCAACGAAAGTGATTACACCTGAAATGCGCCTTGGAAAGGCACACAGTCCAAGAGGCCGAGCTGTGTGGACAGTCTCAGGACATGATTTTGAATTCATTCATATTGCCCCCAACCTCTTTTGGGGATTCCAGAAAATGTGGGTGAACTCATGGCAACAGGTGAACATTACAGATCGTGAACGTACCGCCCTGGATTTAATCGCCCGCCCTGATATTTTCGGTGGTTTCTCGGCTGCAATTGAAATTCTGGAAAACGCCATTAACCAAATCAATGTGGATCAATTGGTGGATTATGCCTTAAAGTACGATGTAGGCTCAGTGATCAAGCGGTTGGGTTGGTCACTTGAAAATCTCGGTTATACAGGGAACAGCCTCGAAAGTTTACGTGTTTATCCAGTAAAAAGGTACTATCGATTGGATCCCAGCCTTGAAGAAACAAACGCTAATAAAAATTCTCATTGGCATATATCTGAAAATCTAAAAAGGACCTAAATGCCAAGCGTACCTCAATTAATCCGATCAGTCTCCCAAAAGAAAAAAGTTCAACAATACATTGTTGAAAAGGACTACGCACTGAGTTACCTGCTGGCTTCAATCGTTTCTACGGATGGTCTGGGCGAGAACCTGGTATTGAAAGGCGGTACGGCGTTAAAGAAGCTCTATTTCGCGGATTACCGATTTTCTGAAGATCTGGATTATTCTACGCGGGTAATAGGACCAATCCAGCAAATTGATTCACTAATGGAGACTGTTGTTCACTCCATGGACGAGTTATTAAATGAACATGGACCGTTTCAGGTTGGCCTGGAACCACTTCTGTTGAAACAACCTCATCCAGGCGATCAAAAAGCTTACCTGGTGCGAGTACAGTTCCCGGAGCAACGACAACCGTTATGCCGGCTCAAGGTGGAGATCACGGTGGACGAACCCATTCTTACACCGGTGGAAATTCGTCCGGTTTTGCACGGGTTTGTTGAGGAGATTGATGCGCGCATCCCGGTGTATTCTCTGACAGAAATCACCGCGGAGAAATTACGAGCACTTTTACAGAGCAAAGCACGGTTGCAGGAACGCGGTTGGGGGGCAAGCCGGGTTTGCCGGGATTATTTTGATTTGTGGAATTTGTTGCAAATTCCCGGTCTAAAATCGCCAGAATTAATACCTCTATTGAATCATAAATGTGTTATCCGAGATGTTGCGTACACATCTCCAAACGATTTTGTGTCTGAAGATCTATTATCTGTTGCTAGGAATGAATGGGAGCAGCAGCTCTTACCCTTTGTGCCGGATGCGCCCCCGGCAGCAGAGCTTTTACCGCAGGTTCAATCTTTCATCTTATCCATATGGGAGTGACATTGTGGCATTAACCAACGGACAAACACGCGAAACCCTTGCCAATGACATGTGGCAAGCCTGTAAAATCTTGCGCCGCGACAACAATTGCGGCGGAGTAATGGAGTATATTGAGCATCTGGCCTGGCTGCTCTTCCTGCGCTTTTTGGATGCCCAGGAAGATATCTGGCAAACCGAAGCGGCTTTGGAGGGCAAAACGTATCAACGTATCCTCGAAAGCGACCTGGCCTGGGCGAACTGGGCGCGGAAAGACTGGCCGGCGGATGACCTGATCCAGTTCGTTCACACGCGCCTGATCCCCAGCCTGCAGAGCCTGCACGGCGACCCGTTCCGCGAGACGATCTCTTCCATCTTTTCTGAACGAAATGTTGTGGTATGTGCCTCCGGTTATAACCTTAAAGATGTGCTCAAATTGGTGGATGAGATTGATTTCCTTAACCAGGATGACGTGTACACCGTGTCGCATGTATACGAAACCCTGCTCAAACGCCTGGGAAATGAAAACAAAGTCGCCGGCGAGTTTTATACCCCGCGCCCGATCATTCGTTTTATGGTCGAAGTGATCGACCCGCAATTGGGTGAAACAGTTTACGACCCGGCCTGCGGTTCTGGCGGTTTTTTGGCGGCCGCCTTTGATCACATTCGCAGTCACAATCCCGATCGCACCATCGAACAGGAGATCTTCCTGCAGACCCAGACCTTTTATGGCAACGAGAAGAAAGCTGTGCCAGCGCTGCTGGGGATGATGAACCTGGCGCTGCACGGGGTCACCTCCCCCAAAATTCGCCGGCGCAACACGCTGGAAGAACCGATGAAGACCACGCCCGCCGAGCGCTTCGATGTGGTGTTGACTAACCCGCCCTTTGGCGGCACCGAAAACGAGGCGGTGCAGGATAACTTCCCGGTGAAATCCAACGCCACCGAGCTGCTCTTCATCGAACACATTATGAAAAAGCTCAAATCTGGAGCGGGCAAGCGCTGCGCCATGGTCGTCCCCGAAGGCACGCTGTTTGGCGGCGGCGCCTTCGCTACGGTGAAAAAAGACCTGCTGGAGCAGTTCAACCTGTTTATGGTGGTCAGCCTGCCGCCAGGTTCTTTTGCACCCTATGCCGACGTGAAGACCGCGCTGCTGTTCTTCGACCGCCCAGGACCGACCAAAGAGGTGCTATATTACGAACTGCCCATTCCGGAGGGATTGAAGAAATTTAGCAAGGGCAGCCCGATTGGCGACGAGCACTTTGACGAGCTGCGCCTGGTCTGGCAGCGTTGGAACCAGTACCGCCAGCAAGGTGGAGAGCGGCCGTTTGGGCTGGCAGCGGAATTGCGCGAGCAGTGGCGCGTGCACCGCTTATGGGAGGCTTACCGCAGTGACAAAACAGGAAAACTACCGAAGCCACAGGCAAGTGCCGGGGATTCGGAAGTGGCAATCAAAGCACATCAGGAGGAAGGTCCAAACCCAACTAATCAGGTTAATGCCTGGGTGGAGAGATATGATGACATCCAAAATAGAGGTTTTGACCTCACAACTGCAAATCCTCATAGTTCGCCTGAACAAGATATTCTAAAACCATGGGAATTGACCACAAGCATTTTAGAAAGATTAAGAGAACTAAACCTTATTGTCGAGGAATTGCACCATCAATTAAGTAATGGGGAGTCCACTGATGAGTAAATCCAATCTTCCAGATAATTGGGAATGGATCCCTTTAGAGAAATTTGCTACTTCTGTTGGTGGTTATGCGTTTCCAGAGAAATGGCAAGGTAGAGAATCTTTACAATTCCCATTTATTAAAGTTTCGGATATGAATAAAACTAATGGGTATTACATTGAAAGCGCAAAAAACACAGTAGATGAATCAATATTAGCAAAACTCAGAGCGCATACTTACCCCGTGGAGACAATAATATTCCCAAAAGTTGGGGGGGCTATTGCAACTAATAAGAAAAGAATCTTGGCTCAAGATTCAATATTTGACAATAACATTATGGGGATAGTAATAAATCCCGAATCGTTTATTGAAGTGAAATGGCTTTTTTATTTTCTTCTTACAATTGATCTAATGGATTTAGCTCATTCTGGGCCTCTACCCTCCATTAGGCAATCAACCATAAACCAACTAGAGATACCTGTCCCATTTCCTAGCAACCCTGATAAATCACGACAAATACAGTCTCTTCTTCTAGCAAGAATTGAACAAGTTTTGTTTGAGCTTACCGAAGCCCGCCGGCTGCATGATAAGATTGTCGCCGACACCAACCGGCTGATGGAATCCGTGCTGGCGGAGATGTTGCCGAATCCTGAAAAAGGACTCCCCGAAGGATGGGGAGCACTACCTTTATCTCAATTGGCATCTGAGGAATCAAATCAGATTATTCCGTCTGACCATCCCTCTGACACATTTAATTATTGGGGGTTAGATGCCATTTCAGAAGGTCAGATTGCTGAGCCTCCCTCAAATTACATTCAAGGTTCTGAAGTTAAAAGCACCTGTATCTCGTTTACGCCAAAGGACGTTCTTTATTCAAAATTGCGTCCCTATTTGAACAAGGTGATTGTTCCAACAGTGGATGGGATAGGCTCTACAGAATGGGTGGTTTATCGCCCTAACCCAAAGTTAATTCGTAGGGAATATTTAGCATTCGTGATGCGGACAAAATGGTTTGTCAGCCTGGCCTCCGGGACTAGTTATGGGGCAAGAATGCCACGTGCGAACAAATCTGTTCTGCGTGAGATTAAGATTCCAATACCTTTAATCACTGATCCTGGTCAGTCGCTCTCAATTCAAGAGCAAATAGTTGAAAGGATCTCCCAATTCTCTTCTGATGTTGACAGTATGCAGAAGGGTAACGCCCAACAGCAGAGATTACTAGTCCAACTTGAGCAGTCGATTCTGGCGCAAGCCTTTCGAGGGGAGTTGTAAACGATGAATTCCCAGTCTGAAATTCGCAGCCGTATCCATCAAATCTGGCAAATTTTCACTGCCGCTGGGGTAACGGATCCGCTGACAATCATTGAAAACCTGGCCTATTTTTTCCTGCGGGAAGAATTTCAGATCGGGGATCTTTACGAGGTCTCATCCAGCCGCCGGCAGTTGCTCGAATCGCAGCAAAGCGTCCGCGGTGGGTTCATGCCGATTGATTTGCTGCCTGACTTGTTGAATAAACTCCCGGATCTGCAAGGATTTCCGGATATCAAACAACTGTTGCCACAGTTTACCAATTCCCTGGGCATCAGCGGCTACCTGCAAATTGGGGATGCAGTTCATGAATTGCTGCAGGACGATTCACCGGCAGGGCAGATTTTCAATGAAGTTCTTCCGGGTTTTCTGGAACGCATGGAGCCAGGAGGACGCTATTTCACCCCGCGCCATCTCACCCGCTGGGCTGCCTCTCTACTGGAAACCTTTCCCGGAGCGCGCCTGGCCGATTTTGCCTGCGGCAGTGGTGGTTTCTTGGTGGCCACCGCCGAAAAGTTGTCCCATGTGACCGGCGTTGAAATCTCACCCAACTGGGCGCGGCTGGCTTTCACGAACTGTCTCTTGCACAGCATCAAAAAACCAGATATTCGCATCGGTAACTCCCTGGCCATCTTTGGGAAACGAGAAAAGGAAACGAAGTTTGATTGTATTCTGATGAATCCGCCCTTTGGCGCCAAGGTGGATGACTCGCTGGTACAGATGGCGTTTGATTTTAAGATGAGCGGGCGTTCTGAAACCGTTTTGACGGCACTTGCCTGTGAACATCTGAGTGAAAACGGTCAGATGGTGGTTTTCGCACCCTCAGGTTCCCTGTTTGCCAACAGCGGTGGCGAACAAATTCTGCGTGAAGGATGGATTGAAAACGGTGAGCTAACCGCTGTGGTGACTTTACCCAAAGACGCCTTTCAGCCCTACAGCCAGGTAGCCACGCATGCGCTGTTGATCGAAAAGACGCGGCAGCCGAATTACATCAACTGGTTTTTCCAACCCCGCTTTGACGGCTTCACATCTGGGCGCAACCGCCAGCCGGACCCTGAACATAACGATCTGCCGCTAATCACCGCTGCGATCCGCAGTCGGAAGGAGACTCGAGCGGTCATTCCATTGGACATAACCGATCAGGGGCCGGCCGGTTATAGAGTCCTTTTCACCGATGAAAATTCGCGCTTTCGGGTCAATCGGCTATCCCGCTTGAATGCCCGCGAGACCTGTTATTTGGTGGATGTTGGCTCTGGTTCCGAAAACAGCTTCTATTGGATCAATCAGGCCAACATTCTGGCGATCAACGGACAAACACAGCCGATCAAAATTTCCTTGCCAGAAAAATATACGCGCGAGATTAACGCGACATTTTTACAAGGCGCATATTCGATCCAACTTACTGGTGAAGGGGGAGAAATTAGAGGTGAGCGGAAGAACACTTACCCCCTACAGATTTCGTCCCATTGGGATGATACGGCCTGGATGGGCATTGTCCTCAATGCGGAAGGGTACCCGGCTGGCCCGGCATTCATTCTTCATGATATTCCCAATCGTTTTAAAGAAGCCGATGATACCGTTTTCCCCTGGGATACTGAGATTCCATTTGACTCCAACGGGGTTGAGACTGCCTCCCCGAATGAGAACAGCGGAACATTGGTACTTTTCCCGCCCGGCAAGCTGGAGGGGATGAAACTTGCGGAGCAAGGATACCTTTTGAAAAGCGGAAAACACACTTGGCTGCGTATTCATCTGGAGAAGAACAATTCAGCACAGTTTGAAATCTTCTTTCACGAGAACGGCAGCTCAGTATTCGAATCGGACGGGCGGCAGTGCGGAGTTGTGTTTACTGGAAAAGGTGAAGTGTTGGGCGTGGCTGTACCGAGTCATATCATTCAAAAAACCAGCAACCTTGATCTACAGCCCACTACTTACTTTCCGCGCCAACGCGAAACCAGCGAGGCAGGGTTAGAAAGCCCGGCTGAAGTTTTGAAAAATATTCATATGGCACAATTGGAATTAGCCGGACAGATCAGGAAATTGCTGACCCTGGCGGAAATGAAGCCCGTGGCGAATGAATCGATCCCACCGTTCTGGGTGAAAATTAGCCCAATGGGAGAATTGCAGGGCATCCAAAAAGATGTTTGGGATATCATTCAGACCATGGTGGAAGAACACGAGAGCATTTTTACTCCAAAACCTTTTCGGGTTTCGGATATCGATACGCAAATTCGAAATAACCTTCGGGATGTTTTTATGAAACAGGTGGATCCCGATCTGGTAGATGGCAAAGCGGGTCTAGAACATCACACAGAACAAGACATGCTGAATTTTGTTTCGGACAACAGTTATTCCGAACCAGACCTTGTGAGGGTATTGGATCTATTTGAGCGGATGGGAGTCGTGGTTCGTGTTTTGATAGATGGCTCTGAGTATTACCGGTTGAGCAGCGAGCGCGAATTCCTTGGAGGAACGCTGCAATGAAGTTAATTCGCCTGTATATAAAAGATCACTTACTGCTGCATGACTTGAATTTGCGGTTTGATCGTGACGGCCGGCTGGATGAAAAAGAAAGTTACCGTCTGGATTTCCTGGTAGGCGTCAACGGGTCTGGAAAAAGCACATTGCTGCGCACCCTGGTCGAGATATTTGCGTCATTACAAACAGGGGAAGGGGCAGAATATCATTATGAGCTTGAATATGAATTAGAAAACAAAGGTCAACCCATCAAGGTGACAGTTAGGAAATATTGGGAAACAGGGTTAGAAGCCTGGCGCGTGATTTCCTCTGTACAAAGGCCAGATGGGTCTCAAGAGGATCTGGAAAATCCAGTTGTAGACCGCCAATACCGACCTGAAGGGATTGTTGTATATACCACCGGTTCAGAAGAAGAGTGGGATAACATTCTAAACCATCGCTACCTGGCAATGGATAATTCCCCCGCAGATAAAAAAATTCTGGACGATATAAAGAAGCGATTTGTTTATGAAACACCTGCGCAGATGGATCAGAATGAAATAAACGAGCCATTGGCGCAAGAAGAAATGCCTTTTCTGCTATTGCGTAGCTCTACGTTGAACGCTATAACACTCTGCGGATTGTTGCGGTACCTAATCGACCCTGAATCAGTCAATCACCAACCACTTGCCGGCGTGTTGGATGCGGTTGGTATCGAAAATTTTGCGGGTTTTTCCTTGCGGTTTCGCATTTACGACCGGCTTTCAAATAAATCATTCTATGAGAAACTCCTTGATCTTGAGCCCCGCCCCAGAATCCTTCAACAAGCGTCCGACCGGCTGGTGGTTTTTGAAATAAATAAGGATCCTAGAGCAGCCAAACGGCTTCTCGATCAATTCAATGGTGCCTTTGGATTATTCAAGACTCTGGACGCCCAGCTTGATGACGATCCCACACACACCGGCAGCCCGACTTTACAGGATATCAATCTCTTTTTGCAAAGGAAATCAATAGAACCGGTTGATGGTGAAATCGCTAACGCTCATATCCCGAGCGTGTTTCTCCTTGACTGGTTGAGCGATGGCGAGCGGGCTTTTTTGGGCAGAATGGCATTGCTGGCCATGTTAGATATGCAAGATAGCTTGATTATCCTTGATGAACCGGAAGCCCACTTTAACGATTTCTGGAAACGAGAAATTATTAATATCGCAGACAAAATGCTTTCTGGCAAATATAACCATGTTCTAGTGACCACACATTCCAGCATTATGTTGTCTGATGTAACCGAATCCCAGGTTACTCTCCTGTCCAAAAACTCACAAGGGTGGTCTGAAGAAGTGGTGATACGAACACCAATTCTTGCAGTAGATCCAAGCGACATTATGGTTGATTGGTTCGAAACCAAAAAATCGGTCGGCGCATATGCTACTCGCTATCTTTCCGAAGCATTAGAAAGAGGGAACCAGGAGGAATTACGAAAATTGTTAGAACAAATTGGCCCTGGCTATTGGCGATACAGAATTCAAGACAGGCTGGAGGAATTAGATGATTCATCCCGTTAATCGCCCAGACTGTATTGATGCATTATGGCTAGCTGTTTATATTCAAGAAGAGTTATTGGAATTAAGTTTAGCGCTTGACCCTTCGGATATTAGAAACCTCAATTCAATATTTGGATCAGATACTGTTTCTTGGCTATGGAAATATAAGCAAAAGTTAATTGACCCTTTAAGGGGATTTTATAGTCATACGAATTCAGCAGAGAAAAATGACATACTTACCGCATTCCGCCACGATATAAATTATTACAAACAATATAATGATGGAACCTTTACTTTTTGTCTTCAGCCTAAGGCAAATCTGCCATCGCTTTTAGCAGCTCAGGTCGGTTGCTGGTTAGAAAACTTTTATGATGTCATAACGCAGAAGGGATTTCCTGCTATTGTGTCAGGATATAAATGCGATATAAATGCGCAGGTTATAAATTCCGAAACACTCTCAAAAAACAATGGCTTATACGTTTGTCCAGTGTGTGATGGGACATGGATGGAGAAAACAAGTACCGGAATTCTTGGATCAATAGACCATTTTCTTCCTCGGTCAATATATCCTGCATTAAGCGTTCATCCATATAACCTTCTGCCCATTTGCATTACATGCAATGAAAAAATCAAGAAAGATAAAGATCCTTTGACATATTTGCACCCTCGTAATTTGTCAGAAACATTTCACTCATATATTCAGCCTGCAAGGGATGTGGTTCAAGTACAAATCGGGTCATCATGGGCCATTGTCGATAATGGTGCCCACACCCAAAATCAGTTGCTTATATTTCCAGATATCTTTGATTTGCCTGGCAGATGGCAACAAGATTCAGATGAATTTGATCGCGCAGTTCGGCGGAGAATACGTGATTCGGTCGATGCTAAAAAAGATGAAGGACAGGATGTTGACCATAATGCTTTCGATAGAATTTTACTAAGACTTGATCAAAGGCTTTATGAAGAATGGGGGGGTATGGGGAATAGTTACCCGGCAACCTGGTATTTTCGATGGTTATGTCAAAACAAAAAGGCTGAATTATTGCTTGATTATGTTGGTTAAGTAAATGTATTCTTAATCATCTCAAAGATAGGTGAAGGGCAGCAGAAAATTGAGATAACTTGGAAAATAGTTATCAACCAAGTTTGAACAAACAGAGTAGGTCCTAGTGGAAGATGTAATAACCCTTTTTGAGAGACAAACAATTCCTTACCAGTCTCTTGGCTTGACAGCCAATGATCCCTTGTTGGAAATCCTGGATCGTTTAAATCAAAATTCAGGAAAGGAATTGATCCGCCTTGAACGCAAGGGTTTGCGCGCCACTCAATTTGTGGGGGTGATCCAGGCAGGTGGACGCACGATTCAAATCTTACCCAAAATTGATTGTGATCCAGAAGCCAATACTGAAGCAGTCGTAGGCTCAGCACCTTATGAAAGAGCAGCCGTCTCTGCATCACAAAACTTTTTGCACTTCTTAACCCATGCGCGCCACCTGAAATTGCACAACCAATCTATGGCGTCATTAAGTACCAATCGTGGCACCTGGCTTGAAATGCTTACTCGTCTGTTCGCTGTCGAACTGCTAACCCAATTACAACAGGGTTTTCACCAGGATTATGTTCGTAGAGAAGATTTACTCCCCTATATACGCGGGCGATGGAACATTGCAAGGCAATTTTCCCGTCAACCGAATTTAACTCAAGGATTGGATGTTGCTTACGATGATTATTTGCCAGATAATTTACTTAACCGGGTTTTCCGTCTTGCAGTAGATCGGTTACAACGGATAACACGTGATACACAGAATCGTCAAATGTTGGCGGATCTTGAAATCTGGTTGCAGCCAGTTCACCTCCCTGCACAGTTAAATTCCGTAGATTTGGATCATATTGAATTCAATCGTTTAAACGAACGTTTTTATCCCGCTTTTCAATTAGCTCGGTTATTGTTGGAAGGTTTAACGGTGCAGTTGTTGGCTGGTGGGCAGCACGCTTTTGCCTTTGTTTTTGATATGGATCGCCTATTTGAACAGTTTATCGCCAGTTTTTTGCAAACTTACAGCCGGCTTATTCTGCCTGAGGAATGGCGAGATCTACCAATTGAGTTACAAGGCAACATATCCAAGCGACACCTGGTCTTACCGATGCCGCTGCCTGAGAAACCGATGTTTCCCCTAAAACCTGACATTATCATAGGTTTTCCCGGTCAACCGAATCTGATTATTGACACAAAAAATAAGGCACTTCCTCTAAGACAGTCATATCGTGCAGTCGCTGAAGGTGATGCTTATCAAATGCTAGCCTATGCCACCCAATTTCATTGTCGGAATATTTTACTTCTGTACCCGCACACGCTTGGAGCAGAAGTGTTCACACCTAAAATGCTTATGGTTGAGCAAACCTCTATCCGGATATTCGTTGCGACTTTGAATTTACATCAACCATTGAATCAAATTTTTCCATTGATCCAGGAATTTCGTAATATTTTGTATTCGACTTTATCGCAAGTAGGTTCACCATCGGAGGTAATATGGCCCGTATGACAGAATTTCAACCACTCTACGATGCGTTCCACCTTTTTCAGGAACGTTGCTTAAAGCAGGACCGTTCACTTATTTGGCCGGACCAACCGATATGGACGATCGCCAACTTGCAGCGTTGGAAAACGCAGGTTATTGATAGCCCTAACCTGGAAGGGAATTTAAATTTTAACGAGAAATTAGAACAACAACTGGTTGGCGCACCACCAATCTTATGGGGGCTAGCAGCTGATATGCATTATGTATACTATTTACCATCTACGAACATCACGCTTGCCACACGTTTGCGTAATATAGGCTGGGCTGCTCAGAAAAGCGGTTTGACTCTACCACCAGAAAACGACCCCATTTGGGCAGCTCAAAAGAATGGATTTACCAGAACCACTCAGAAATATCATTTTCGATATGCCCAACTCCATTTATTGGCTGCATTTGCTTTAAGATTAAAAGAGCAAGGTAATGCCGAACAAATACTTACAGATTCGCCCCAAGTCCAATCAATGCTCGATGAAATCCTGGAAGGTATCCCAGCAAAAGGCGATCGAGCTTATGATCTCCGGCATGCCATCTTGTATTTGATGTTCCCAGATCAATATGAGCGAATTATCAGCACCACGCACAAAGAAAAAATTGTTAGTCGCTATATTAAGTATGTTTCTGACCCACACACAGATCTCGACACGCGGTTACGCCAAATCCGGGAACGTTTAGCCGGCGCCCAACCAAGTGGCCAGAACTTTGACTTTTACAGGGATCTTAAACAAGAATGGAATCCCGATGAAGTGGAGACACCGCCGCCACCTGAGACAGGCAAAAAACCGGAAGAACCTCAAAAGGATACCAAGATTGTAGTTGATGCTTTGCGCTTGTTGAACCGCTTTAAGAATTTGATTCTTTTCGGTCCTCCTGGAACAGGCAAAACTTTCTGGGCGAAAATTATTGCAAACCGCCTAGTCTCTCCTCAACTCGAACAGGCGCAGTCTCGAGCGACCTTTCTGCAAACGGTCATAGAGGATTTACCTTTCTACGATATTTTAGCTTTGGATATGTACAGAGCAGGACATGATAAAAAATATACAGTCCCTCAGCTTGAAGAAATGGAATTGGTTCAGGCTCGTTTTAGACAAAGTCCGGTAAAACACCAAAAAAACCAAATATGGGGGTATCTACAGGCGCATACAGCTATCGAAAGTCAGACCGTCAATCTGACTTCACGTGCTGAGCCTTTCCTTTTTGACAAAACTGCAAATAGCCAATGGTTTTTGACACCTGCCGGCAAGGAATATGTCCAAGGCACCTTAACGGATCGACTTACCATGATCAAGCAAGGCCCTCCCGCAACAAACCAACCAGAAGATTTTATCCGTTGGGTGACATTTCACCAGTCCTATGCGTACGAAGATTTTGTAGAAGGCCTGCGCCCCAAAACCGAACAAGGCGATGCGATGGTTTTGGCTTTTGAATTGAAACCAGGGATCTTCCGTAGCCTATGTGCGCGTGCTAAAGATGACCCAAATAACCAATATGTTCTGGTTATTGATGAAATCAACCGTGGAAATATCGCCAAAATATTTGGTGAGCTGATGACGCTTATTGAAGCGGATAAGCGAGGCAAGCAGGCAGTTGTACTTCCATACAGCAAAGAGGATTTCCAGGTTCCGGTAAATCTAGCCATTATCGGCACAATGAATACCGCTGATCGAAGCATTGCCTTACTGGATGTCGCTTTACGCCGGCGATTCGCTTTTCTGGAATTATTACCTGAGGCAGAACTACTTGACGGAATCAATGTTTCTTTGGCAGAAGAAGATGCTTTGAACATTGGGACCTGCTTGAAAAATTTGAATCAGCGCATTGTTGAATTTCGTGGTGCAGATTATCAGATCGGACACAGTTATTTTCTACCACTCCAGGGGATCGCGGATGAGGTGGAAAAGCTTAATTGTTTGGATGATATCTGGAACTACCAGGTTGTACCGCTGCTCAAAGAATATTTCTACGGCCAGGTTGACCTTTTACGGCAGGTTCTGCCCAGTTTCTTTAGTCAGGATGATGGAGGGCAACCTCAATCTGCAAGTGGCCTTGTAGCCTTGCATGGTGAAGACCTTGTGGCCGCGTTGAACAAGCTATAAATTAAAAGTGTACCCATACGGGATTCTTTTCATAAAGCTACATAGTGAAAGATCAGTAAAGGCATAGAAGTATGATACAAAAATATTCACATGGAGAGACCAGATGGGATTAGCTGAATGGTTCAGCACATTCTGTGCAAATATCCAAGTTCAAGATGGTGGAACAATTTCCACAAGATACAAAAACATAACCCGGAGGTTAAATTCGGATTATTGGACAACTACGTCTGACACTGCCCATAGTCTATACGTAGGCTCATATGGAAGGAACACAGCCATCCAAGGAATCAGTGATCTAGATATGATCTTCCAATTACCATATTCTGTCTATGAGCAATATAACAATTACTCAGGAAATGGGCAATCTGCGCTCTTAAATGCGGTTAAGACTTCAATTGAAAAAACATACTCCACAACAAGTATCCGCGCAGATGGTCAAGTGATTCTCGTTCCATTCAATGATGGCATAACTTTCGAGGTGGTTCCTGCATTCATCAATAAAGATGATAGTTTCACATATCCGGACTCAAACAATGGTGGAAGATGGCGTACAACAAATCCCAAGCCAGAAATTGAGGCTATTCGTTCCCGAAATGCTGTTTGCAATGGCAACCTTATTCTTCTTTGTCGAATGATGCGTTCTTGGAAAAATAAATGGAACGTTCCAATTGGTGGACTGCTTATTGATACGTTGGCATATCAGTTCATTGAAAGCTACACTTATCGAGATAAGTCGTATCTTTATTATGATTATTTCTGCCGAGACTTTTTTAAATGGATGGCAGAACAAGATGAAAATCAAGAATATTGGAAAGCTCCTGGAAGCGGTCAATATGTTTATGGTAAAGGCCTTTTCCAATATAAAGCAAACCGTTGCTATAACATTTCACTGGAAGCAATCGCCCACGAAACAGCCTCTCCCAAACAAGAGTGGTCAGCAAAACAAAAATGGCGAGATATTTTTGGGAACTCGTTTCCAGACTAACCTTAATGAATAACTAGAAAAAGGAGAGGTTTTATGGCATCTGATACGCTCCTGATGAGTATTCGCGAATCTTTTGGCAGAGTTGTCTATACCCACAAAACCCACGAGAAACAAATAGAAATTCTTTGTTTTTATGAGAAAACTGCTCGTTGGTTAGAAGCGGTTTTAATTTCTTTAACGGCAGGTGGAGCAATTACGTTATTGTTTGGGCAAGGTTTCTGGTTACAACTTGTCACTGCCATATTGGCGTCTGCTGCTACATTGGTCACTATATACCAACTCAGTTTTGATCCAGGGCGTTTAATTAGAGACCACAGAAAATGCGCTCGTCGTTTATGGTTAATTCGTGAGAAATACATCAATTTATTATCCGATTTAATTGATGAAGCTATCGATGATGATAAAGGTCGATTACAGCGTGATACTATCCTGAAGGAACTACAGGAGATTTATTTGGAAGCTCCGGATACTTCATCGAAGGCATATTCAATGGCACAAGCCGCATTGAAAATAAAAGAAGAAATGTCTTTTACCGATGATGAAATTGACCAATTCTTACCAAAACCATTGAGAAAAGGGGGAAAATAAAGATTGTCTACTGGGTGCCTGGATTAATCGCATTTTACGACAGAATAAATGCAGACTAAGATTCTGTATAATAATTACGACGTTCCTTCAGAGATAGTGTCAATGGAAAATCTAGAAAATGATTTTGAACGAGCACAATATCTACAAAATTTGCTGATCAATCTTGCTACAGGTGGTCAAGCTGAAAATTCAGAGTATCAGGAGTTGCGCCAATATTTCCTTGATAACTCTGCAACCAAGTCTACACTACCATCATGGGTAAGATTAAATCGAGATTTATCACAGTTTTGGCAGTTCATAAAATTTAAGTTCTCAACTTATGCAGAAAGGCGGACGTTTATTTGGAATGAATTTGCTCCTTTACTGGAATTTTTGGAAACTGGCTCAAAAACCCCAAGTGACCAGCCAATTTCCGAAGTCTTGAAACGTTTTAATGCTGAAAGTGTGCAAATAGTTTGGGCAAAAGCTTTAGACAGGCGACAATCAGACCCTGATGGGGCAATTACTGCGGCCCGAACTTTAATAGAAACTATTTGTAAGCATATTCTGGATGAGAAAGGCATTGAATACAATGCGAAAACCGATTTGCCTCAACTTTATCACTTGGCGTCTACAGAATTAAGCCTTTCACCAAGCCAATATACAGAGGATGTATTCAAACAAATATTGGGCAGTTGTTCTGCTATCGTCAATGGACTAGGTACACTTCGTAACAGGTTAGGAGATGCCCACGGACAAGGTAAAAAAACTGTTCGTCCTGCGGCTCGACATGCAGAACTTGCGGTAAACTTGGCTGGTTCTGTAGCGTTGTTTTTGGTTGAAACATGGGAATCTCGCAATTCAAAAACGGTCTAATACCACGTACGCTGGTCAAGCACGGATTCGATATCCGGTAGCTTTTTCTGTCGAATACCGCCCTTGCCGGTAACGCCTGGCGCTAGATCGACACCTTCACCTCTCCCCCGCGGACCGAGTCGGATGTACGGGTATAAGTTTAGACCGGTGCTTGCTGGTTCGCGGTAAATTCAAATTATGGTGGATCATGAAGCGCTCTCCGACAATGGAGGGTGCTTTTGATTCATGCCAGAGACTTATTCATCCAACCGACTGCGCACGGCGTTTGCGCCGCGGTTAAGCACGTGTGCGTAGATCATGGTGGTTTTGACATCCTTGTGCCCGAGCAGTTCCTGTACGGTGCGGATATCGTAGCCGGCTTGAAGCAGGTGTGTGGCGAAGGAGTGGCGGAAGGTGTGTGGACTGACGCTTCTTGTGATCTGTGTTTGGTGATCTGCTTCTTTAACCGCGCGCTGCAATACACTTTCATCCAGGTGATGGCGTCGGATTACCCCGGAAAGTGGATCAACAGATCGTTGCGATGCTGGAAAAATGTATTGCCATCCCCATCCTTTACCGGCATTGGGATATTTAACGCTCAAGGCGTAGGGCGTGCTTTGGTCGCCCGGCGTGAACCAAATTGGGAAGATGATCCATTTCCTGCTGCAAGATGTTCCTGTATAGAAAGAGCAGCGCACTCAGGGCTTGATTCTGTGTTGATGCTGCAACATGCCTATCTTGCGCCAGGTAGGCAAGAAATGCCTGGATTTCCGGAGCCCCCATGTCTTTTGGGTGTCGTTTCTTGTGAAAAAGGATATAACGTTTTATCCAGTCAATATAGGTTTGTTCTGTTCGATAGGCGTAATGCTTCATTCTCAATGCATCACATACCTGGTCAAGCAATTTCCTTGGTGGTTCAGACATTGGTCATTTCCTGTGCTTATGCTATACTTTGAAAGTGATAATCACATTTTAACCTAATGCAGCCTAATGCCTATATGAGATTCGGTGATTAGACCGCAGAAGCCCATAAGCTGTTGAGCCGCATAAGCGAGGCTGAGCAACTAGTTATACCGCTGACCGAAAACAATGCATTCGTAACGGCGTTGAGGGAGATAGTACAATGATTGCCTTTTGTGGTGTAATTTGCACCGAGTGCCAGGCTTACATCGCCACTCGTGCGGATGACCGTGACGCGCTGGACCAAGTGGCTGCGGGCTGGCGCGAGTACTTTGACGCACCTGAACTCACTGTCGAGGACATCCTATGTGATGGTTGTCTGACGAGAGGCGGACGATTGACGGGCTATTGCCAGCAGTGCAAGATCCGCGCTTGCGCTGTGGCGCGGGGAGTGACCAACTGCGCTCATTGCGACGAGTACGTCTGCGAAAAACTGGAGCGTTTCCTAGGGGTCTGCGATAAGCTGGAGGGTTTCTTTGGCTTTGGGCGGAAAGCCCGTGCCACCCTGGATGGTACCCGCACCGTTCGGTGAAATAGACGTACTGGAGATATTGACAGTGGCGGTGATGGGCGGGGGGTTGGATGTCGAGGGGGACGTCGCTGGCGAGGACCGAGGGTGGGGCTGGTTTCGCGGTCGGAGTTGAGTGCGGCATAACCAGTCGCTGCAGCGGACGTGGCTATCGAGGGCTTTTCAAAGTGCGTTTTTCGTTGGCGGTCGTTTTAGTGGTTGCTGGGCGCGTCGTTTCAGTCACCACGCCGCTGAGCTCAGCCGTTAGGTTTTGCAAACTGCGTGAACCGAAGTAGCCCACATGTAACACTGTGTATTTTCAATCACAAAGGAAAAAAATGAATACCCACAAAAAGATCGCAGGAATGGTGCTGGATGTGAGGATTATCCTTGCAGCGCTATGGATAGCTGGAATTTTAAGTAGTCTAAATGGAGATACGTACCGCTTACATGATCCAGTTGAATTAAAGGCTTTACTTGCGAACACTGGATCTATCGTAGTAACGCCCAAATTATTGTTAGTAATGTCAATAATATTCGTGGCTCCGATTTTTATGAGTGTCTTGACCTTGATGTTGAAGTATCCCGTGAGTCGTTGGGCGATGGAGAGTTTGTGAATGAAGAAAATATCTTATGCAGGACGTCGAGACTCGCGGTTTGTGACCATTCGTCGTGGCGGAACGCTTGATGATTCACAACACCGTTTACTGGCTATTTGGGCTGCTGACTGCTCAGAACATGTTCTTAACCACTTTTACTCGCAATATCCAGACGATGACCGACCGCGACACGCAATAGAACAAGCACGTGCATGGTCACGTGGTGAAATCTCAATGGCGCAGGCGCGCGAAGCGGCTTACGCGGCTCATGATGCTGCCAAAGTAGCAACTGGTGCCGCACGTGAGGTGGCTCGTGCGGCTGGTCACGCAGCGGCAACCGCGCACATGGCAGATCACGAACTTGGTGCCGCCGCCTATGCAATCAGGGCTGTTCGCGCCGCATCACCAACGGATAAACGAGATGAGGCTGGACAAATTGAGTGTCAATGGCAACGCGAGCAACTTCCAGACGCTATCCGCGTCCTAGTGCTTTCGGATGAGGACATTCGTAACCACAAGTTTTGGTCGCTTTTCCAATATTGAGAAGGTGAATGCTAACAATTCTGCCCAACTCAGCGTGCAGCGGATGGCGGGGATTCTGCGGCATCTTCGAGCATTTTCCTCGCTTCGAGTTTTCCCTGTTCCCAAGCCTTGTCCGCGTCCGCCCACACGCAGGTAACGCAAGCCGTTAGGCGGCTTCAGTTCAATTGAGTAAGGAGGTTTGATAATGGATTTTTCCACCTACTATGCAACACAGAGCTCCTTCACCGATCCTGGCGCGAATGTAGGGTTGTTTGTCGGTTTACCTTGTACTATTGATGGGTTGTGTCGAGTTGTGCAGGGGGTATATATACATTACATGGAGGGAGAGAGGTATGGTTATACTCTTCCCCAAGAGAGGCTTTCAGAAGTCAACATACGTTATATTGACAAGATGCTGGCTCGGATTATCGAACTGGATGACCGTCCATTGACAGAAGCTCGACCTCCAGAAAAGCGGTTGGTGGGTTGCTGTCGCGATGCGGCTACGTTATTCTGTGCTATGGCGCGTCACCAAGGGATTCCATCACGGATACGCTCTGGTTTTGCATCCTATTTCACCAAGCTCGACCCCGATTTGAACTGCTCTCATATCGTAGCAGAATTCTGGGATTCCAGGGAGAGACGCTGGCGGCTCGTAGACGCGGAACTGGATAATCTAACAATTGAAGAAAACAATATTCAATTCGATGTGTATGACATCCCCCGCGACCAATTCCTGGTTGGGGGCAAGGCGTGGCAAATGTGCCGTGCCGGCGTTGCTGACCCGAATCGGTTCGGAGTATCTGGCTTCGGTGATATGAAGGGGTTACCATTCGTTCGCGGCAACCTAATTCTCGATTTGGCAGCCCAAAACAAAATGGAACTGTTGACTTGGGACTGTTGGGGTTTGATGCAAAGAGGCCTGAGAGCCCATACCGATGAGGAGTTGAGGCTTTTGGATAAAGTGGCTGCGCTCACTCAGGCCGGTAATGAGGCCTTGTCTGAGATAAAGACACTTTACGAAGCGGAGTCAGGTCTGAAAGTACCTGCCGTAATCACGTGCTACAACCCAGTAGGCGCGCCATTCGAAGTAACATTGCCAATTTAACCTATGCGGATGCTTGCGAGAATATGCAGAGATTCGCCTCAACATGGTGTAGCCCTACAACCGTCGCCTAACCACCACTTCCACCTGACCGCCTTGCGGCGCGGGTATGCGCGTGCGCTGAGGCAGCCGCGGCTCTGGTTTATGGAATGAGTCTTGCTAGAGTCGGCGGCAGGTGAAGCGGAGCGTTGGGCGGCAGCAAATAGATTGACGATCAAAAGGAGAATGCCATGCACGAACGCATGATGGATAAGACAACTCAGCCATCTGATGCAGATATGATCGACACAATCGGGCAGCCCATCGCCATCGCATGGTCTGCCTTGCGAAGTTTCCTGGTAGATACCTACGAAATCAATCCCATTTTCAATTCCGGGGGGAAAAAGTATGGATGGAATTTACAATACCGCATAGGTGGGCGGCCTTTGTGCGAAATGTACCCAGAGAATGGTTCATTCACTGCCTTAGTGGTATTGGGGAAATCGGAACTAATGCAAGCCTTGGATAGGATTGATACTTTTAGTTCGATTGTTCGGAAAACGTTACTGGAAACACCAAGATTTCATGATGGCTGTTGGATGTACATTCGTGTATCTGACCCGCTAACCTATCAGCAAGATGTGCAAGATATTCAACAGCTTATCTTGATCAAGAAGAAGCCACCAAGAAAAAAGGCACCTTCAGCATGATGAGTGGCATACTACTCTGCCGCCCAACACCGTCTCCAGCGGGCGGCGGCTCTGCCGCTCGAATCAGCAGTGCGTTTCCAGAAATGGTGCGAAAATGATACAAGCCTTGCCCGCCCCGCCGCTGTCCGCTGAGCCAAGCCGTTAGGCGTTTTCTTGTAAAAGGAATACTACAAATAGTCATTTAGCGAACAGAACATGTAGATGGAGTAAATATGGATAACGAAAGTTTGAGCTTGAAAAAATTCTAGCCACCTGACACTTTGGTC
>MWTA01000029.1 GCA_002050125.1 Anaerolineae bacterium UTCFX2
ACCAACCCAACCTTATCGGTATATAATGGTTGGCAGGACTATAAAAGATTGGGCGCATTTTCGCCATAATGCTTGGTTTTGGAATATTTATGGTCTTGTACCCCTGGTGGAGATAAAGAACCATGCAACTGCCCTTGAATCAGATTATTGAAGGCGATTGTATAGAGCATCTCAACGCTCTGCCTGAAAAATCTATCGACTTGATTTTTGCCGATCCGCCCTACAATTTGCAGTTACGAAACGAGCTGCACCGTCCAAACATGACCAAAGTGGACGCAGTGGATGACCACTGGGATAAGTTCGAGTCGATGCAGGCATACGATGAATTTACCAGGGGGTGGCTGGCTGCGTGTAAAAGGGTTTTGAAACCCACGGGTTCACTTTGGGTGATCGGCTCTTACCACAATATTTTTCGAGTCGGCGCAATCCTGCAAGACTTAGGATTTTGGATCCTCAATGATGTTATCTGGATCAAGACTAACCCTATGCCCAATTTTCGCGGGGTCCGGTTTACAAACGCTCACGAAACCTTGATTTGGGCTAGCACGGGAAAAGGCGCAAAATACACGTTCAATCATTACGCGATGAAAGGTTTGAACGATGAGACGCAAATGCGCTCGGATTGGTGGCTTGCATCATTAGCCACAGGCGCGGAAAGAGTAAAGGACGCCAATGGCGATAAAGCCCATTCGACCCAAAAGCCCGAATCGGTGTTGTATCGGGTGATTTTATCCTCGAGCAATCCAGGTGATATCGTGCTCGACCCGTTTTTTGGCAGCGGCACGACGGGCGCAGTTGCAAAACGCCTTCACAGGAATTGGATCGGTATCGAGAGAGAGCGTAAATACATCGAAGTTGCCAGAAAGCGGATAGACGCCAATCAACCGGAAATGTTCGACGTTGAGACGTTCGATGTGAAGAGCAAAGCCAAAACCGCGCCCAAAGTCGAATTTTCTGCTTTAGTTGAAAACGGGTATTTGCAGCCTGGTCAGAAGTTGTATTTTTCCAAAGACAGGTCCCGCTTCGCCACGATCAAATCTGATGCGCGGCTGCGCACCGCAGACGGCTTTGAAGGAAGTATTCACAAGGCGGGGCGCCATTACATGAATAATGCACCCTGTAACGGTTGGGAACACTGGTATTTACAAGAAAATGAACGTATAGTCAGCCTGGGTGAAATTCGCGAGAAATATCGCGTTGATATGGGACTTTACGATGAGCGATCCAGTTAGGCAAATTATCGGCAAACTCGCTACCGATAGCATATCTGCTGGAAACGTTCGTGAGATAGCAGAATAGCTGCAATAAACATTTATCTATCCCCGCCCCTAGCCCGAAGTTAATGCAAGCGGTCAGTCAACCAAGGATCAGCCGTTGACGATCTTTCTCCTGCAGGCGCTGCGCGGGCTAATAAAGGTCGTCGCCGTCCAACCTTAGCTGAAGCAGGCGGGTGTTTTGCTTCACCACCGCCTCCGCAGTGCTTGATGATTTCCAGGAGTCATACGGTGCGATCTGTTTTTTGTCCGTTATGTTCTTTTTGGTGATCAAGCAGAAGCCGCTGAAGACCAGCAGGCTGATTGATTGAGGCAGCCGGTGGGCATAATGTCCAAGATAGTGGATTTTGTTTTTCCCAGCAGCTTAACCTCTCAGGCTTAACAACCCGCTGGCACCCTGATACAGGAACAACAAGCCAAAGACCAGTGAAACGGTGATTATGATCTGACGGTTGTAGCGGGTTAACCAGACCGAGATCTGATCCAGCAGGTTTTCCGAATGTTTGGGCAGGATGCCCCGGACAAGGATGAGCAGCAGCATTAGAGATTGAGCCAGGAGCACGAAAAGCAAGAAAGCCACCGTGCTGGTCGGCTGCCCCAACCGCGCCTCGCTGATCACGCCGACGGCGCTGAGAGTGAAAACCCAGAGCTTGGGCGCGATCAAAGCCAAGCCAAAGCCCATCCCAAAAGCCTTCAACGGCGTCAGGCTATCGATCATCGTCAGCCATTTGGGCGGCGGGTCGTCGGGGTCGTCCTCTTTGCGCCACTTACGGAAGGCGGAAATTAACAACAATACGCCCAGAACCAGTAAAAGGGTCAGGACGATCGGGCTCTTTCCGCTGCCTTCTTCGGTTGTAGCAGCGACGCTGTCCGTCAGGATCAAGCCAAAAACTAAGCCCTGTAACAGGCGCAGAGCAGTCATCCCGACTAAATAAGCGGTCGCCTTGAGCACCGGCAGCCTGGGGTTTTTGAGCAGCAAGATAATGATAATGATGTGCACCGGCACGATGGCGCTGCCGATGATCAAGGGTAACAGAGAAACAAGTAATGTGTCCATGTTTACTCCCTAGCAATGATGGGCTGCCCGGCGATATTAACGCTCCGGATTAGCATATCGATAACAACACGGTCACCGCATAGATCCGAACCGTTTGAGAATGCTCTGCTGTCCTCTAATCTTGGGTTGGGTGTTGCAATAATTCCGGAATTATATTACACAATCTAAGCACCCGATGGTTTAATCCCAGCGGTAGACACGCCAAGAAACACAGACAGGAAGAGCATTGACCAGCCTCTTTCGACGATGCGCCAACCGCCGATACAGACCGCCGGGGCGTGCCTGAAAATCCTGGCTGGCTCCCTAACGATAGAAACACCGGGCATACTCGCCCTCACGCATCTTTCCCCTCATCCGCCTGGAGCAACTCCTGCAGGCGGGGATGATCCGCATAGACGCCGCGATATTCGGGCGGCAGCAGCGCGGCAATGCGGCACATGATCTCATCGGTGGCTGTCTGCAGCGCCGCCTCGCGGTCCTGACCCGCCGCCTTATCGAGTAGAAACGGTTTCCCAATCCGCACCGTCACCGGTGTGCGGCGCAGCCGCTTCAGATTAGCGAAAAACAGGCGGTCCTCCGAGCCAGCCATCCCGACCGGCAGCACCGGCGCCCCGGCTTTGAGCGCGATGTATCCCGCACCCGACCAGGCTTCTTGCAGCGCTGCGGTTGGGCTGCGCGTGCCTTCCGGCGCCAGCACCAGCGCGCCGCCCCCTTTCAAGCGCCTCAGTATTTCGCGCAGCACCGTGAAATCCGCGTTGAACCGGTCGATGAAGATTGCATTTAGCTGGCGCACGAACCAGCGCGCCAGGGGGTACCTGGCGTATTTTTCCGCTACGAGCACGATGATGTCCGCCCGGTCTGTATAGCGATAGACCAGCAGCACATCCAATCGCCCGATGTGGTTGGACGCCGCCACAAAGCTGCCGTGGGTCGGGAGGTTTTCTATCCCGAAGACCTCGATCCGCGTGGTCAGACGCAATAACAAGTTGATCAATCGCCGCGCCAGTCTTTCGCCTGAAGGAGTGTGCATGGGCAAAATATTAACCCCTTGAGCCGTAAACGTCAATCGGTTGCGCGCATCTCGACCCTGCGCAGACAGTCCCCCAAACCAGCTTCAGGTGGAAGATAGCCGTTATAATTTGCATCGTCTCATCTACTTTAAAAAAGGAGGAATGCATATGAAATATCGACGCTTCGGGCGCACCGGCTGGCAGGTCAGCGAGATCGGCTATGGCATGTGGGGCATGGGGGAGTGGACCGGATCGGATGACGCCGAATCGCTCGCTTCCCTCCAGCTTGCCATCGACCTGGGCTGTAATTTCTTCGATACCGCCTGGGCATATGGCGAAGGACACAGCGAAGGCTTACTGGGGCAGGCGGCGCGCGCCAACCCGCACAAACGCCTCTATACCGCCAGCAAGATCCCGCCCAAGAACCGCATCTGGCCCAGCCAGCGCGGCTTCAGCCTGGACGAGACTTTCCCTCCCGATTATATCGAAGAATATGTGCACCGCAGCCTGGAGAACACCGGTTTGGAATCGCTGGATCTGATGCAGTTTCACGTCTGGGAAGACGCCTGGGTTGAGGATGAGCGTTGGTTTACCAAGATGGACGAGCTGCGCCGCGCCGGTCTCATCGGCGCAATCGGGATCAGCATCAACCGCTGGGAGCCCTGGAACGGCGTGCGGGCAGTGCGCAGCGGCATGGTCGACGCGGTCCAGGTGATCTATAACATCTTCGACCAGAACCCCGAAGACGAACTCTTCCCGGCTTGCCGTGAGATGGACGTTGCCGTGATCGCGCGCGTGCCCTTTGACGAGGGCACTTTGACTGGCACGCTCACGCTGGAAAGCGCCTGGTCAGAGGACGATTGGCGCAGCACCTATTTTGTGGCGGAGAACCTGAAAGCCAGCGTGGAGCGGGCAGAACTGCTGCGCCCCTTGATCCCCGCCGGGATGAGCATGCCGGAGATGGCGCTGCGGTTTATCCTCAACGAACCCACGGTGAGCACGATTATCCCCGGAATGCGCAAAGAACGCCATGTGCGGTCCAACATTGCCGCCAGCGACCTGGGTCCGCTGCCCGACGAACTGCACCAGGCGCTGCGCCCGCATCGCTGGGAACGCCAGCCGACCTGGTGGTCGCAGTAGGAGAAAACGGGTTAAGAAAACGAATAAAAAGGAAAACGCAATAGCTTGAGGATTAGCTGAGTCCCACCCCCTGCACCGGCTCCTTCCCGCCTCCACGCCGGGCAGCCGCGTGACAGTTGCCGCAGCTAAGTGAGGATTTCAACCGTGCCGCGCGCGCCGTCGACCCGCAGTATCTGACCGCTTTTCAGCTTGCCCAGCTCGATCTGATCCACACAGGGGATCTCGGCGATGATGCAGCCGACGGCGATGATGGTTTCACAGTTTGCGTTGACGATCGCCAGCGGCGCGGCGCCGGCGTGTTTGAGCCGGTAAAGGGTGTAGGAACCCACCGTAGAGCCCTTTCCCGTTGGAAAGACCAGCACCTTTCCGGCAACCGATAAGCCTTCGAGCTCGTGACCGCGCTCGACCACGCGCCCGCTCTCTGGATCGACGCCGCCAAAGAAAGACAGCCCCTGCCCAGCGACCAGGGCTTCGCCCTCCACGCAGCCGTGATAGATCTTGCGACCTTGCAGTTTCAGGGGTTCCGGCGGTCGGGCTTCGCTCATTCGATCACCCTTTGTTGCGCGGTTCCTCGAGCGCGATCGCAACCGTCTCATCGAAGGACTGAAAGCGGGTCTTGAACCGGTTCTTTGCGAACGCGTAATAACAGGCTTTGGCGCTGTCAGTGGCGAGCGCCCGGAAACGACCCTGGATCGGCGCGACCACGCAGCAGGTATCGACCGCGAACTTCACGCCGCTGGCTTCGATGACGCGGGTGTAGCCCATGCGGTCGGCGATCTGTTTGATGGGGCGGGCGGTGGTAATCCAGAACTCGCGCCGCACCTGGCGACCCTCGAGCAATTCTGCCAGGCGGGCGATTTCCTGGATCGTCAAGTGCGGGCAGCCCAGGCTTACAAAATCGACCTCGGCGGGGGCGGCGTCGTTCAAGGTTTCCACCGCTCGATCCAGCGCCCGCTGATCGATCTGGACGGTTTGCTCGGGCGGCGTGCAGCTCGCCGCCTCGGGGGTTAGCCCGGGCATGTGAAAGAGCGCCGCGCCGCCGTAAGTAGCCAGGCTGGCGCAGAAGGATTTGAGTTCCTCGAGCGAGGCGCTCGTGACGCCGCTGATGTAGACCGCGCCGGGTTTGCCGGCGGCTTGCATCGCCTCGCCGATCGTTTTCCCGAGCGCGCCAAACTGGAACGAACCCTGTACCCGCGCCGCGACCCCGACGTGCAGGTCGGGCTGGCGCGCCTCGTCCAGATGATAACCGTAAGCGGGCGTGCGCCCGGTTAGCGCCGCCGCCAGCGCGCTCGGTCCGCCTTCCCGATTGGTGCGCGCCCCGATGACGGAGTTGGCGTAGCACACCGCGCTGCTCTCAGCCCAGGCGATGTGCTGACCGAACTGCGGCAAGTTGCCCGACAGGTACGGCGTGCAGGTGCAGGTGACGGTGACGCCCATGCGCTGAAAAGCCGCCAGCACGCGCTGCTGCTGGCGGGCAAACTCCGGCGCGATCCCAAGCACCTGCCAGTTTTCGATATCCATCCCAGCCGGGTTGAGCGTGGTCAGCACGCGTACCCGCCCACCGTTTTCAGCCATCTCTTCGAGAAATTGCAGCCCCGCTTCGCCCAGGTTATCGTAACTCACGCCGGCGATCTGAACCGAGCTGACCGGAACCAGCCGCTTGGCGCCGTAGATTTCGCCCAACGCCGCCAGAATCTCCATTGACTTGCGCACAGCCCGACCCTGGCGTCCGTCCAGCATTTGGCTTTCTTCATGGGTCAGTTCCATTTAGCCGTCCCAATCCGGCAGAAAGCGCTGCAGGTCCACCTGCGGGAAAGGCGCTTTGTCAAAGGACTTGCCGCGCGGGTCGAGGGGTTTTGTCAGGTCAAAGCCCACCCGGGTCGTGGCGTGGTCGTCCGAGCTGGCGGAGGGATCGAGGCTCGAACCGGGGGATTTGTCGAAAACGTGCATGCAGCGGTCGCCTTGAAAGCGGGTCGCCATCGCCCATTCGACTGCGAGCGGGTCGTAGATGTCGATGTCTGGATCGACCACGAACACGTGCTTGCACGAGCGATGACCGGCGAAAGCCGCCTGGATGGCTTTCATCCCGTCGTCTTCATGCTGCTTGTCGATCTGGACGATTGCGTGCAGCCAAGAACAGCCGCCCGGGTTCACATTGACGTCCAGGCAGCGCGTGACCTCATTGACTTTTTGGAAGATAGTCGGCTCGCGCGGCATGCCCATCAGCAGCTTGTGTTCGAGCGCGCCCGGAAGCAGCGCCTGCCAGATAGCATCCCGGCGGTGGGTGATGGCTTTGATCTCCAGGACCGGTTCATGGCGCACGATGTCATAGGTCTCGGTTAAATCGACAAAGGGACCTTCGGCGTGTAAGCGGTTGAGATAAACCGTGCCCTCCAGCACAAATTCCGCCTCGGCGGGGACGAGCAGATCGACTGTTTTGGCGCGCACCACCTCGAGCGGCTGCATGGCGTTGGCAATCTCGAGCTCGTCCACCCCGATCTCGATCGAGGTGGCGGCGGCAGCCAGCACATTGGGCGGGTTGCCGATGCAGACCGCCACATCCAGCGTCTCCAGGTCGCGCAGGAAGGTGTCGAAATGGCGTGAGCGCACGATGCGCATTGCCATCTGGTTGGGCGAAAACTGCATACAGCGGTGGAAATCGGCGTTCTGACCGTAAACCGGGTGGCGGGCGATCACCACCCCCGAAGAGATGTAGTTGCCGCCGTCTTGCTCACAGTGGCGCAGGATGGGCAGCAAATCGAGGTCCGGCGGGTCGATCACGACTTCCTGGCACGGCGCCCGCTCGACGACCGGACAGGGTGCGCGGTTTGCGATTGCCCGGGTCATAAAGGGGATGATTTGGGTAACCGGAATCTCGAAATAATCTGCGAAGGCAGGTTTGCCGCAAAACAGGTTTCCCGCCACCCGGAACGGCGATTCGCGCACCTGCTCGAACAGGACCGGTTGAGGTTCAAGCTGTTTGAGCACCGCCGCGATTTCATAAGTCTTCGAGATGGGCGCGCTGATCCGCCGCAGACCGCGGCGCATTTCAAGACGGGTAAGGTATTCAAGCAGGGACATGGTCGACAGTTCGGGTCAGGCTGAGGGTCGTATGCGAATTTGGGCGCTGATGCTAAATCTCTAGAAGTATACTCTAGAAAATCCCGCATTCACATCGAGCGATTGCGGCGGTAGAAGCTGATTCTTGTTATAATTTCACCGATGAGGAAGGAGGTCAGTGGCTATGAAAATTGTTCGCTTCATTGAGGGTTTCGTGATCGGAGGTCTGTTGGGCGCCGCAGTGGCGCTGCTGGCAAGTCCCTCCTCCGGCGAGGAGTTGCGCTCCCGCCTTCAATCCGAGGTCAAGCGCGTTCAGGACGAGGTCAGCCAGGCGGCGGTGGAACGGCGGGCGGAGTTGGAAAACCAGCTAAATCAGATGCGCGCTCCACGCTAGCCGCGCAGGGCGGGGTGTAGAGAATTGTTGCCCGACCTTAAATAAAAACTGCGCCGGGGAGCAGGCTCCGTCCGGCGCAGTTTTCGTTGTCAAACTTATATTTCAGCGTGGAACAACGCTGAGCGAGTAAGGGGACTGCTGGCGCGTGAAACGGGTGGCGCCTGAGACTACCAGGATCACCTCGTTCACATCGCCGCCGATCTCAATCGGTATCTGCAGCTGGTTGTCCGCCGGGACTGACAGGATTTCGACCGTGGTATCTTTGCCGCGGCGGATGAGCGCCAGGCGGTAGGTTTGAGCGAGCTGGTTCTGGATGCGCACAAAACCTTCCGCCTCCCAGGCGGGGTCGGACGCCTCAAAATCATCGAAAAAGCCAATTTGGGGGATCGAGAGATCGTCGAGTAAGAAACCTTCGCCATTGACGGCGGCATCGGTTACATATTCGAAACGAAGCTGTACCTGCTTTCCGGCAAACTGCGAGAGGTCGACTTCTTCCTGGATCCAGCGCGGTCCTCCGCCGCTCTCGCCGTTGTATGCCCAGCCATAGCTGTTGCCGGAGGGATCTTCGACAGTCCCTGAAGGGGTGGTCAGGATCTGCCAGGTCTTGCCGTCGGTGGAGGCGGTCAGGTACAGGTAGTCGTAGTCCTGCTCTATGTCATACCAGGTCCAATAGCTGAGCGTCAGCGCGCCGCTGTAATCGCTGAAATCGAACGTGCGGGAGAGGGTCATGTGGGATTCATCGCCGCGGTTGGAATAATAGGCATAATTGCCCGAGTATGGATCTGCCGGTAAGACGTTCACTTCAGACGCCCCCTCGAACTGGATCAGGTTTGCGCCCTTGCAGGTGATTTGGATGTAATTCACGCCGTATTGGTGAACGATAGGCGCATCCAGTTCGGTGGGGCAGCGGGATATTGTGTACGAAGGCTGCTCGATTCGGGGCGCGGAAGGATAGTTCTTGTAGATATACCGCCCATCGCCAACCCGTTTGTCCTGGATAAAGTTGGCGATGGTCCAATCGACGAATAAATCATCCGCGCCAATCAGATTGCCGGTGAGCGGATCGCGGATATCTAAGCCTTCCAGGACGTTGTCGATGCTCACCAAGCCGTTTGCGGGGTCGGCGACGAGCGCCTTGGTGGCTTCTTCGCCAAAACGATCCAGGAAATAAGCCATATACAGGAACGCCGCGCCGTAATGACTGGCGCTGGAAGTGGCATTGCTGGGCCAATCGTTGAGCTGCAGATCCGGGTTAGCGGCGTAGAGCCAGTCGTGACCGCCGATAGAGTACCCGTTTAGAAAAGCTGCCAGGTCTGCGGCGCCTTCGTTCAACCAGGTTTCCTCGTTGCGGTCGCGGTACCAGTGGATCATGTGCTGGAATTCGTGCGCCAGCACGCTGTAGGCGAATTGCTCATCGAAGCGCACGTGATCGGCGCTTAGCAGGAACATTTCATGACCGTTGGTGTATTCGCGCACGCCTGGCAGATATTCGTCAGCCGAGGAGAAATAGCCCGCCACCGATCCGCCCAAACCTCTGGCATACAGGATGAACAGGTGCGGGTCGGCGTCCACGCCGGGGGTCCACTCGCTGCCGAAGAACTCGCGGTTGGTTGGGTAAATTTCGTTTTCGAAGGTCTCCGCCAGGGCTTTGAGGTGGTTTTTGTTATATTGCACACCGTTCTGGATCCAAAAATAGACGTGGTCGGTGACGAATTGCAGGGTGGCAGCCACCTCGGTGTTCTGATTGGTGTCCGAGTCGGTGACCCAGAAAGTTTCCCGATCCCCCACCCGATAGAGCTTGACCGGAAATTCCAGTTGGGTTGGCAGATTCTGTTTGCCCTCCAGCCGCTCAGCCAACTCGATGGGGTCGTTGACCGGAACGATCGTTGTTTCGAGCGTGTCGAGGGTCTCGGCAAGGTTTCCAGGGAGCGGCGCCGGGGCGGGCAGGACCGGACCCGGTTCGGCGGGCGCCGGCTCCTCCGGCGCTGATGCTGCGCTCTGCGTAGGTAGGCTGGACTCGCGCGTTGGCGGGGCGGTGGATGGACTGGCGGTTGTGGGCTGTTGCGCTGCGCGAGTGGGCTCTGAATAAGTTGGTTGAATGACAGTCCGTTGCGAAGCCGTTATAAAGGACAAGCCTGCGACCCCCAGCGCGAGACAGCAGCACAGGATCAGTATAGCTAGGAAAACCAGAATTGCGATCAAAAAAGGTTTGGAGTTTTTCATTAATCTTCTTTCAAACGGGTAAAGAACGAGATAAGGAAAGGCTCATGTGAGGCGCGGCTCCGTAGAGGCGCCTCCAAGCCCGGCGGCGGCAGCTATCGGATCAGCGCGGACGCCGACCGCCTCTGAGAGGGGATCGGGCAGGTGGGCGGCAGCCGTGATCAGCCCGAAAACCACCCACATGTTTGGCAAGGCGAACGAATCGAACGAAAAGATCAGGAAGGCAAACACAATCAAAGCTAGAAAAGCCGCCAGCCCCCAGTATTTCTGTTCGCTTTGAGTAGAAAACCAGAGATAAATCGCACAGCCGACGACCGCCAGGATGAAAAACAGAAAGCTGCCCGTCCCAAAGACGCCGGTTTCCGCGATCAGCCGGGCTACCAGGTTTTTCGGGGTAATCAAACGGTCGCGACCTTCCTCGGGCGTGATCTGGCGTACGATCTCTTTGTTCGTATCCCAGGGCTGGTTTGGCAGGTTGTCGTCGAAATAAAAGGCATAGTTGCCCAAGCCCACTCCGAGCCACGGGTCCTCTTCAAAGATGCGCAAGGCGGTCGTCCAATACACGAAGCGCTGCTCCACGGCAATAAACTCGAGATAGCTGCGGTTGCGGCTGCGGGCTTCGGTCCAATACCGCCATAAACGCGAGAAATAAGCGTTTTGTGAACCCGCGACAAAAACCACCGCCAGCACTATCAAGACGAACGAAGACACCTCCAGGATCCTGCGGCGTAGCGGTTTGGGAGAGGCGGGGTGGTTTTTATGGACCTGCCGGCGGTAGAGGATAAAGCCCACGACAACCAGTAAAACCAGCAGGAAAATGCCGGTGCGCGAAAAAGTGAAGATCAGCACGATCACCGACCAGACGAGCAGCCCCCATTCGACCGTCAACCGGCGCCAGCGCCACGGAAATACGCTGCGATCTTCAAGCACCGAGGCGATCAACCAGGGCAGAAGCAGGAAACAGATCTGTTCGGCGAACCATTTTGGCTCAAAGGTGAGCCCCGAGATGCGGGCAGTGAAAAGCTTGCGGGTCGAAACAAGCTGTTGCAGCGTATTCGCAATGCGATAGTAAACCGGGTGATAGTGGATCACGATTGGAATTTGCAGGCTGCCCCACAACAGCGCCAACCCCATGCCCGCATACAGCCAGCGCAGCGAGAATTTCAGATCGTCCCAGTTCTCGTGCAGCAAGACCGTCGTGAAATAGAATGAGACGCCCAGTCCAAGGGTGACCAGGTTGCGCACCAGGCGCGAGACCGGCGTGACGCCCCGGAAAGCGTCGAGGTCGGAGGTGAACGCAAACATTGATCCAATCAAGGCGATCAGCACAAACGCCAACAGCGGCAGGAAGGTGCGCGGCAGCGGACGGCGAAACAGGCGCGGAACAATGAGCAGCACGAGCAGAACCGCCAGAGGGTAGATTGCGAGCGGGCGGACTAGCGTGCGACCGCCAATCCCCGGCGGGAAGAACGGGAAACTGGTCACCGGCAGGCTGACGAAAAACAAAATCCAGGCGAGGCGGGTCAGCGCGGTGTAAATCCGCTTCCAATTGAGGCTGCTCAAAAATCTCTCCACGAATGTGAAATGATAATCAATTGGATTAAGAGCCAGGTTAAAACCCCGATCAAGCCGCCAACCAGAATAAAGGTCGAGCTCGGGCGGATCTGGCGGACGTTTAAGTCCTGCTTGCGCTCGATCTCGATGTTGGGCGAGAAACTGAGGCTGTCTTGCGATGCGGCGGTGAACTGGCGGGTCAGCTCGCTCTGCCGGGTGGAGAGCTGGCTGACCTGGTCTTGCAGGGCGGCGATCTCCGTTTCGAGCAGCGGCTCGATTTGATCGATCCAATTCAGATAGGCAGCGGGGGGCGCGTCAGCGGCGGGTTGGGCGTCCAGCAGGGCGGTCCACGCCGGCGTGAAGCTCGCCGGAGAGGAAACGAGCGCCAGCAAGCGCCAGCGCTGCTGCGGGGTTAAGGGTTCGTCCGCAAGCGCGCCGGCTTCAGACCGCCAGCCTTGCAAAGCCTGCTGGGTCGCCTGCAGGTCGTGGATCCGCAGATCAGCCGCGAGCTTGGCGTTCTGGACGGCTTGCAGTTCCTGGTCGATCATGAAGGTTTGGCGGGCAGCTTCGACAGCCAGACCCACCTGTTCGACGACGACCTCGCTCCAGGCTGTGGCGGCCTGGCGGGCGCGCTGCTTGATAGGGTGGTTGGCGATCAAGTCCCAGTTGCCGGTCGAGCGCCATTCCGAGTCCAGCATACGCCGGAACTGGTCCTGGTTGACCGAATTCCAATAGGGATCCAGGGCGCGCAGCCGCTCGAGCGCCGGCTGGACAAAGCGATCCAGATAAATGGCGGCTTCAAGCTGCGACATCTGCCAGTAGTGATAATTGTCCAGGTTAGAGTATTTCGGATTGGCGAGCGCTTTGAAGATTGTGTCCGAGTACATCCGGTAAGGATTGAGAGCGATGTAGATGCGGCTGTCGGCGCGGTAATGGGTGGGCCAGACGAAGGACAACCCCCATCCCAATAGAGCGCCGAGAGCCAGCGCTGCCAGCATGGCTGACCAGCGGTGAAACAGCTTATAGAGTTCGTCGCGCAAGTTCCAATGTCGAATCATAAGAGTCTTCTTGAGTTTTAGCTTGAAGGGTGGGTGAGGCGGCGGCTTCCCGGGCGGCTAAATGCGCGGCGGCGGTGATGAAGCCGAGCAGAATCCAGATATCGGGGATGACGAAGGAGTCAAATGAAAGGGCGGATAAGCCAAACGCGGTCAGCCCGCACAGGCTGGCTGTGCCCCAATATTTCCATTCCTTATCTGGCGAAAGCCAAAGGTAAAGGGCATAGCCCAGGTTAATGATGATGAAGACGGTGAACAGGATCCAACCGATGATCCCCGTTTCGGCGAGCAGGCGCAGGAAGAAATTCTTGGAGGTGATCAGCCGGTCGCGCCCGAGCTCAGGCGTGATCATTAGAAGCACTTCGGTCACATCAGAGATTGGGCGATAGGGCAGCATCTCTTCGAAGTAGAAAGCGTAATTCCCCAACCCAACCCCCAGCAGAGGGTAAGCCTGGTAGATGTTGAAAGCGGCTTCGGCATAAGTCACCCGGGCGTCCATGCCCAGATGACTCATATAACCCATAAACGTTGCGCCTGGGCTGTTCCAATAGCTCCAAATGCGGGCAAAAAATGGGTTGCGCCTGCCGACCAGGTAAATCGGGGTGAAAATGATCACCAGAATCATCAAGATCCACAAGGCGTTCCTGAATCCGCGCTTCAGGTTGACGCGCTCCAGGACAAGGCGAAAAGCGCCGTTGTGAAACGAGTTGCGCGGATGGAACAGCGCAAACCCGATCAGGACCACCAGGATCAAGTTCATCAGCCCGGCGCGCGAGTAGGTGAACGGCAGCAGGATCACCGCCCAACCCAGAAGCAGCCATTCGATCGTCAGGCGGCGCCAGCGCCAGCGAAAGACGGTGGTGTTGTTCATGATCGCCGCCAGCGTGTACGGCAGCAGCAGCAGGATGATCTGCTCGGCGAACCAGTGCGGTTCGTAGGTCATGCCCGAGATGCGGTCATACAGCAAGCGCCGGATGGACACCCGGCTCTGCAGACGGGTCAGAAACTCGAAGTATTGGGAGGTCGGAGAAATGAGGTAGTACGCCTGGAGCGATCCCCACGCCATCGCAATGGCAATGCCGGCGTAGATCCAGCGCAGGGAAAAGCGCAGATCGGCGCGGTTCTCAGGGAGCAGCGCGATTGCCAGGAAAAAGGCGCAGCCGATGGCTAGAGTGAACAAACCGCGCAAAACGCGCGATTCGACCGAAATCCCCAGGGCAGGTTCAATGCCGCGCAAGAGCGAGATCACCGAGGAAACCAGGGCGACTAGCGCGAACAAGAATAAAACCAGCAGATTTTTCGGCAGCGGTTTGCGGACCAGGCGCGGCAGAACCGAAAAAGGGATCAGAACGAGGAGCGGGTACAGTGAGAGAGGGCGCACGAGCGCTTCACCGCCGATGGCGCGCGGGAAGTAGGGGAAGCTGGTGACCGGCAAGGCAACCAGCAAGCCAGCCCAGGCAACTCTCTCGATGAGTTTTCCAACGGAGCGGAGCTGGTCCGATCTCACGCGCTTCCTTTCAGGCTGACGCCCCCCAGCCAGAAAGCAAACCAAACGACCAGACCCAGCAGGCTGCCTGCCAGCATCAGCGTTCCGGTTGGGCGGACCACAGACTGCTGCAAGCGCGTTTCGGAGATTTTGTCTACGTCGAGGGTGGCTGAAAGCCCCAGGCTCTCCTGGGAGGCTTGAGCAAACTGCGCGGCGGCTTCTTGCTGCTGCTCATCGAGTTGGCGGATCTGCTCTTCCAGGCCCAGAATTTCGGCTTCGACCAGCGGGGTCGCCTGCATCAGCCAATCGCGATAGACCCCGGTAGAAGAGGCGTGGGGAGGAAAGGCGTCTAGCAGCGCCTTCCAGGCTGGACCGAGATCGAGCCGGCCCAACTGGCGCCATAGTTTCCAATGCTCGTTCTGGTCCAGCGGGGCGTCGGCAGCCAGGGCTTCCAGGTCGCGCAGCGTGCGCTGCATGGTTTCCTGCGCTTGGCGCAAGCGCTCGATCCGTGAATGGTAGGCGAGGCGTTGTTGAGCCATCGCTTTTAGCTGAAGGTCGATAACCATGGCGCGCTGCGAAGCCAGTACGGCAGTATGCACCCGTTCCACAACTACAGCCTCCCAGGCGATTACCGCTTGTTCGGCGCGCTGCGGGTCCGTGTTTTCAGCTACCAGGCGCCACTTACCGGCGTTGCGCCAGTAGACATCGAGCGAATCAGCCAGGGCTGTGCGGTCTACGCCCTCCCAGTAAGGATCAAGCGTGCGCAGCCGCGTCAGGGTTGCGTCGATCACTTCATCTTTGAGAATCAGGGTGTTCAGGCTAGCCATTTGCCAGTTTTTAAAGTCGTTGGCGTTGACAATCTCGATGCCGGCGTATTCCGTGCGGTTTTGACCTTCGAGCGAGTTATAAACGTTCAGACCAACGAAAAGCTCGCGCGTGGCGCGGTGGGGCGTGGGCCAGATCAGCGAGACGCCCCAGCCGAGCAGGCTGCCAAGAAGGCAAAACAGCGCCATCCAGGGCCAGCTCCGGGTGGCGTATAAAATCTCATCAGGCAATGACCAATCTACTGCTCTGTTCAAAACGCCTTATTTTCAAATTCAGAGAATTATACCCAATTTGAGCGGCGGTCGAGGAAGCACAGGGTGAGTATTCCAAGCGCAAGCAGGCTGAAGAAGATCAGGTTGGCGATCAGGGGAGGTTGGACCAGGCAGATAAACGCCAGGCAGCCAAGCGCCAACGAGACGCCATGTAAGACCAGCACCGCCCGATTGGAGTGCAAGCCCAGCCGCAGCAAACGGTGGTAAGTGTGGTCGAGCGCGGCGGTGTAGACTGGGCGGCCTCGCCGCAGACGCGAGATCACCACCAGCGAGGCGTCAAAGATCGGCACGCTGAGCAGTATGATCGGCACAAACCAGGAGGAAGCCTGATCCGCGTTCTGGGGAGCGTATAGAATGGCTAGAACTGCCAGCAAAAACCCCAGAAGCTGCGCCCCGGAGTCGCCTAGAAAAAGTATGGCGGGATACGCGTTGAAGAAATAGAGCCCCAGACAGGCGCCGATCAAGATGGTGCTGTATTGCGCCAGCCAGAACTGACCCGAATCCAGCGTCACGAGCATAAAAAAACTGGCTGCCATACCCCCAATCCCAATTGCCAGACCGTCCATGCTGTCCACAAAATTGAACGCGTTGGTCATCCCCACGACCCACAGCACGGTGACGAACCAATCGAGATACAGGTAAATCCCTCCGGAGGTGTAGAAAAACACCTCCGCGAGGGTCTCGAAAACCTGGATATAGACGCCAAGCGCGATGAGCAGCCCGGCTGCAATGATTTGACCTACCAGTTTTAGAAGAGGCGTGATCGGTTTGAAGTCGTCCCAGAGACCGAAAAAGAAGACGGGCAGCGCCGCGATCAGGCTGGCGCGCAGTTCGGGGTGGTTGAAAACGCCGAACACCCAGCCGCCGCACAAAATGGTGAGCAGCAGCGCGGCGCCCCCCGCAATTGGGATCGGTCGGTCGTGTTGTTTGTGCGGCGCGCTGCCGGGCCGGTCGAACAGACTGAACTGGCGGACGAGCTTGATCCCGATCCAGGACATAATCGTCGAGATCACCAATGAAACCAGCAGATATTCGAAAATGAAGAAAATGCTCTCAGTGTTGGTGTACATAGACTGTGCGCAGATCGTCAATCAGCGTTTTATCGAGGTCGTTTGGCGTCATCGTTTGCGCGTTCCAAACGATTCGCCTTTGAAGAAATTGACCATCAAAGCCAGACACAACTTGAGCAGCATCGCCAGATAGTATAACCAATTGAATAAAAAGAAATAGCGTTTTGCAAGATGTTTGCGATAGTAGTGAAAATAGGATTTATGCCAGGCAATGATCGAGCGGTAGGGTTCGACGCGTGACCCTCCCAGCCCCCCGTAATGAATGATCTGAGATTCGGGGTAATAAACCACATCCCAGCCGGCTGTGCGCGCTCGGTAGCAGAAATCTGCGTCTTCCTGGTACGCAAAGAATTTCTCATCCAGATAGCCTATCTGGTCGATTAGTTCACGCCGCATCAACATGCACGAACCGGATACACCGGCGACGCTGTGAACCTGTCCGTCGTTGATGTAGTTCATTTGATACTGTCCAAACAGGCGGCTCTTTGGAAAAAGTTCGGAGAGCCCCAAGAAATAGGTCACAACCGCCCAGGGGGTAGGTTCGCCTCTCCGGCAGGATTTTTGGACAGTCCGATCGCGGTTAAGCACCTTAGGTCCGCAGATTCCCACTTCGGGGTGGCTGTCCATGTATTGAACCAGTTGATCCAGCGCCTGGGGCAGGATGATGGTGTCGGGGTTAAGCTGTAAAAGATACACGCCGCGCGCCTGTCTGAGCGCCTGGTTCATGGGGACGGTGTAGCCGAGGTTGGTGGGGTTGCAAATGAAATGAACCTGGGGAAATTCCTGCTGGAGCATTCCGCTGACGTCATCCTTCGAGCCGTTGTCTACCACGATCGCCTCGAAAGAGATGTGGGTGCTGGCATACAGCGAGCGCAGGCATTCCCGGAGCACGTCTTTGGCTTCGTATGTGACAATGCACACCGAGAGCCGCGGTTTAAGGGTGTCCTCAGCCGAGTGATTCATAGATCTGTAACGTCAACCGCGCAGTGCGCTCCCAGGAAAATTCTGCGGCTCGTTTGATCCCCGCCTGCGACAGGCGCATCTGAAGAGCAGGGTTGTTTAGCAGGGTTTGAAGTGCATCCGTCAGAGCTTGCTCGTCCAAAGGAGGGATAAGCAAGCCCGCCGGTCCGATGTTCTCCGCTAAGGCTGCGACATCCGTTGCGATCACGGGCGTTCCGCAAGCCATGGCTTCCATTGGTGGAAAACCAAAGCCCTCATACGTCGATGGATAGACCAGCGCCTGAGCGAGATTATAAACGATTGGAAGCTCGTCGTCGGAAAAATAGCCCGCAAAATGCACTTTGTCCCGAAGATGCAGCGCCTTGATCAACTGTTCGACCTGGCGGCTGCCCCACCCCTTCTTTCCCGCCAACACCAGCGAGGGAAAACCTGGACGCTCAACTAAGCGGGCATGAGTCTTCAGCAGCAGCGGGAGGTTCTTGCGCGGTTCGATTAACCCAACAAAAAGGATGAATGCATCCGGCAAGCTGAACCTGCTTCGGTAATCCGCCAGGACCTGCGGGTCGCGGATGGGTCGGAACGCCTGTGATACGCCAAGCGGCGTGACATGGATGCGGTCGGACGGCAAACCCAGGATGCGCATTGCGTCGCGGCGGGTGCTGGCGGAGTTGGCGATCAACGCCGCAGCCCGCCTCGCGCTCAGGCGGATCAGGCGCGGGAAAAGCAATCGTTTGGGTCGTGTGTGCAGCTCCGGGAAGAGGAAGAAAGTCATGTCGTGGAAAGTCACGACCGACGGACAGGACAGGGCATAAGGGCTGGTGTAGTGCAGCGAATGGAGCAGATCAAGGCCGTGGCGGCGGGCAAGCGCAGGCAGCCGGATCTGTTCCCAGACCAGGCGCAGAGGGCTCGCAAGATCCGGCGCAGCGACCCATTCCAGGTTCTGCGTGGGGAGTTCTCCAATCTGCCGCCGCCCCGCCGGCGTGGCAAAGACCACAAAGCGATGCGCGCTGGTTTGCAAGGGCAGATGGCGGATCAACTCGATGATGTATTTTCCAGCTCCGAACGGCTGCGCCGGGAGCGGAGTAGCGTCAATCCCAATTTTCATCGACCTTTACCGGCGGTTTTCACGGCTGCATGAGACGCCAGACCAGATTTCTACCAATCCAATAGACCAGCGCCTCCACCCCTTCGATTTTGACGATGCGAACGAGGCGCCTCAGCGTCCCAGGGGTAGGAATTTCACAGCCCGGATCGATCTCGGGCAGGGCGAGGTCTGGGTTTGTGCAGATCAACGGGAGATAGTCGCTGACGATGCGATCCCAGGTCAACTGGGGATATCCTGCACGGACCGCCAGGACGGGCGCGCCGCGCTGCAATTCGAAAAGCTGTCTGTCCGTGATTCGGCGGCGGGCTTGCAAAATCCGGCGCTGGGGCAAAAGCGCGCTCAACGCGCGCAGATAATCCCTCCAGCCGCGCCAAACTGCCCGAACCGACCGCCATTTGCCCTGAAGCAGGTAGAACGCCAGCCTGATCAGATCTTCCGCCAAGTAGGCGCATAAAAAACCCCAAAAATAACCCCGCCCATTGATGCGCGTGATCCAGCGCAGGCGTCCATAAGTCACCTGTTGCAGCTTTTCGGGTTTGAGCGCGGCGCGCTCGCCTGGCAAAGCGCCAAACGCGTGTTCCGCCAGCGCGTCCGGCGCCGCCCGGATGTCAAAGCCCAAAAGGCGGGCGCGGTAGCACCATTCGCTGTCCTCATAATAGAGCGGGAATCCTTCGTCGAACGTACCGACCGCCTGGATCGCCCAGCTTGAGATCAGCGCCGCGGCAAAACAGGCGGACGGCAGTTTTTCCCAATGGTCGAACTGACCCAGATCCAGATGACCGAGCCCGAGGTCGGTACCCCAGGAAAACTTACCCACGAGGTTGCCCAACCCGTTTAGAAACGCGGGCGCGGATAACAGGCGCAGCTTTGGCGCGACTGCCGCACAGTCTGGATGATTGCGGGCGGCGGCGATCATGTGCGCCAGGGCGTCGCGTTGCAGGCATACGTCCGGGTTGAGCAGCAGCAAGTAATCGCCCTGGGCAGCTCGCACCGCGGTGTTGAGCGCCCGCGCCAGCGAGCCTCGCCCGGCAAGATCAATCTGACGAACCTGCGGGTAGTTGCGCAGCAGCCAATCGGCGGATCCGTCCTGCGGTCCGTTGTCTGCGAAGAGGATCTCATCCGGCGGGCAGGATTGGGACGCGAGGCTGGCGAGGCAGCCCTCCAGCCAGGGGCGGCTGTTGTATCCGACCAGGATCGCCGAAACCCGCCCGCAGTCTGGCGGGGCAGAGACGGGAGTGGGCGGTGAGGGGTCGGTTCGCCTTAGCAGATCCGCTTGCGCCAGACAAGCCAGCCCGGCGCGCATCTGGGTCTGTGTGCAGTCTTTGGGTTGAAAGGTCTGGAGAACCTCTTCCAGGGTGCGCCCCTGAGCCACAGTCCACAACTCAAGCACCCGCCGGTCGATCCACACCTGCCAGCCCTGGGCAGTCGTGAGCATGATCCTGCGCCCGGTGATGTGCGGGCGCACCCCAGGCGGGGCGTGATAGCGCGGGTTGGGGGGACTGGAGTTCAAAGATGCCATTTTCAGTAGGCAGAGCGCCGGTCGGGGGTCATTCAATTGCGGGCGCGGCGCGAAAAACGCCTGCCGCGCAGATAAGGGCTGAGAAGTTGGCGGTCGAGCGCCCGCTCAATCTGCTCCACCGTCGCCGGGCGGGCGGTCTGAACCCTTTTGCGCTGGCGGAGCGCCCTGGGGAGTTCCCGATAGGCGTCGAGCTTGGCTTTCCAGACCGGCTTTGCCTGGCCGCGCAGCGTGTAATAAGCTAGAAAGAAAATGGTCGCAAGCAGGTGCGCCGGCAAATACTTCCAGAACAGCCAGCCCGGCATATTCGCAAAGTAACACCAGACCGTATTGCGCTGAACCTGGTACACCGTGGCGTCGCTCTCCGCCCCGTAGGTCGCCGAACCGATGTGAGCGACAACCGCGGCGGGCACGTACAGACAGCGGCAGCCCATTAGGCGCAGGCGGAACCCCAGGTCGATATCCTCATGATGGCTTACGAAGGACTCGTCAAAGCCGCCGGCTGCCAGGAACCGCTCACGGTTGTAGACCGCTGCGGCTGCACAGGGACTGAACACTTCGCCAAAATCTCGGCAAGCCTGGTTCAGGGGGGTGTGGTTGTCTCGAGACCAGGCATGCCCGCTGATGTTTAGCACGTCCCCGCTGCTCTGGACGCACTCCGGATGCTGAGCCTGGATGATCAGCGAGCTAAAGAAAGTGTCCTCCGGGTTTGCACGGATCGCCTGCGCCATGGCTGAGAGCCAGCCGGGTTCGGGGAACGCGTCGTTGTTGAGCGTAGCCAGCCATTCCCCGCGGGCGAGGGCTGCGCCGCGGTTATTGGCGATGGCAAAACCAAGATTCGTCTCGAAGCGGACGATCTGCGCGCCGGGATAATTCGTCTGCACGATCTCGAGCGAACGGTCGGTCGAGGCGTTGTCCAGCACGATCAACTCGAAGTCCCGATAAGTCTGGGCGGAAAGGGCTTCGAGGCAGCGCGACAGGAAGCGTTCGCCGTTGCGGTTTAGCAGGAGTACGGAAAAAAAGGGCTGACCAGTCAATAGGGTTCAGGACCGTTCGCGGCGCAGAGCGGAGGCGCGGGTCATGATAAAATCGGCTAATTACACGAGAGTTGGAGCGAAGGATCGCCGATCAAAGATGGACATCGCGGCTTATGAAACGCTGACGCAGGCTGTGCAGCGCCAGGCGGCTGAAACGCCGGAGCGCACCGCCTTGATTGTCTTGGGCGAGACAGGGGAGGAATTCGAGATCAGCGCCGGAGAATTTCATCGCCAGGCTTCGCAGTACGCCTGGGCGCTCGCCGGCGCCGGGATTGGAGCGGAGGACCTGGTCATCCTGGTGCTGCGCCATTCACCGGAGCTGCTGTTTGCCTTTTGGGGCGCGCTGTACCTGGGCACGATCGGCTCGATCTTCCCTTTTCTCACCGACCGGCTCGATCCCGAAATCTACCTGGAGCGGGTGCGCGAACTGGTGATCCATGCGCGGGCGCGCGCCGTGATCACCTATCCCGAATTCGAGCCACGCTTGAAGAGCCTGCTGGCGGGCGCGGATTGCCAGGTGATGAGCGTGGCAGATGTGATCCAGGCTTCAGGTCAGCCGTCCGCGGCGCAGTCGTGGCAGTCCTTCTCCGCCGAGAAGATCGCCTTCTTACAGCACAGCAGCGGCACAACCGGGCTTCAGAAAGGGGTGGCGCTCTCTCACCGTTCGGTGCTTAACCAGATTCGCGCCTACAGCCGGGCAATCGAGCTCAATTCACAGGACGTGATCGTGAGTTGGCTGCCGCTGTATCACGACATGGGTCTTATCGCCGGGTTTGTGATGCCGCTGGTCGCCGGCGTTCCGCTGGTTTTGATGTCGCCTTTCAAGTGGGTCGTGGATCCGAAAACCCTTTTGTGGGCTATCCATCAATGGCGCGGTACGCTTTGCTGGCTGCCCAATTTTGCTTACAATCACATGGCGCGGGTGATTCGCCAGCCGGACCTCAAGGGGTTGGACCTTTCGAGCATGCGGGCGTTCATCAACTGCTCCGAGCCGGTCTATTTGCACAGTCACGCGGTTTTTGCCAGCAAGCTGGCGCTGCATGGGGTCAAGAGTGAGATGCTCTCGACCTGTTATGCGATGGCGGAGAACACCTTTGCGGTGACTCAAAACCCGGTTGGCGCGCCCGCCCGCACCGATTGGGTCAGCTTGCGTGAGCTTCAGGAGCAGCGGCGGGCGGTCGCGGTCGAGCCCGGCGCGCCCGGTTCGACCGCGATGGTGAGCTGTGGTTTTCCGATCGACGGAACCCAGGTCCGCATTGTGGATGAAGGGGGCGAAATTCTCCCCGAGCGGCGGGTGGGCGAGATTGCGCTGCGCAGCGATTGCATGTTGAGCGGTTACTACCGCCGTCCCGAGTTGACCGAAGAAGCCATCCGTTCCGGGTGGTACTTCACCGGAGATATGGGCTACCTGGCTGAGGGCGAATTGTTCGTCACCGGGCGCAAAAAGGACCTGATCATCGTCGGAGGCAAGAACATCTACCCCCAGGATTTGGAAGCGATCGCCAGCCAGATATCCGGGGTTGTCCCCGGCAGGTGCGCCGCCTTTGGGCTTTACGATGCCGAGCTCGGTTCCGAGAAAATTGTAATGGTCTGCGAGGTGGACGAGGCCGGTCTGGCTGCCCAGGGTTATAAATCGCTGGAACTGGAACTGCGCAAACGGGTCGTCCAGCAAAGCGAGGTGGCGCTTTCCGACGTCCGGCTGGTGAGCCGCCGCTGGCTGCTCAAGACATCCAGCGGGAAGGTCGCCCGCTCGGTAAACCGCGATAAATACCTGCGCGAGTTCGGGCAAGAAGATGACATTGAAGTTGAATAACCCTGCAGAAAGGGAACTGCATTATGGATATTGAAGCTGCCCTCTCCGATTACATCCGCAGTCAGGTTCTCAAACGCCCCAAGTACGAACTTGGAACGGATGACCCGCTGATCTCCAGTGGATTGATCGACTCGTTCCACCTGGTTGATCTGGCGCTCTTCATCGAGGAGACCTTCGGCGTGCGGATCGATGATACCGAGCTAAATGCCGAGACGTTCGACACGCTTTCCGAGCTGACCAAGCTGGTTCGCCAGCGCGGCGGTTGAGCAATGATCATCACAAGGCTGTCTTTTTCTGACAGCCTCGAACGTCCCGTGGAATCTCAATCAACGATCGTGCAGGTGGGAATAAAGCTCCTCGAGCTTTTGCAAATGATCAGTAAATGAATAGATGAGAAACGGCCCAGGGAGTTTCAACGCCTGGAGCGTTTCAGGGTCTGCGGCGATGCTGGATAGAATGCGGGTCAACTCATCCGGGTCATTGGAGGAGAAGAGGAAGCCGTTTTGCCGGTCGCTGACGACCTCGCCCAGCGCGCCCAGACGCGAGGCGATGACCGGTTTGTGGTGTAGCAGCGCTTCGCGGGCAACCAGCGAAAAGGTTTCGGGGACGATGGAGGGGATCACAAGCGCGTCAATCTGCCGGTAAACCTGGCTGCGCTGGTCAGGCGGAAAGGGTCCCATAAAGCGAATGCGCTCGTCCTGATCGATCAGTTTGGTGAGCCGCTCCATATAAGCTGGCGCGATGTCCTGCCGACCGTAGATGTGGAGCCGGACATCCGCCTGGCGGACAGCCCGGAAAGCCTGGATGAGCCGGTCGAAGCCCTTGATGGGAATCACCGATCCAATCGCGCCAAAAACCAGCGGTCCGCCGGTCGAAGCTGGCTCGGTTGGGTCGGGCGGGTTGATCCCCAGGGGCAAGACGGCGATCTCTTGCGGATACCCGTTGGCGATGTATTGTTCGCGCACGTAGGCAGAGGGCGCCAGCAGCCCCGCGCTGAGCAGAAGGGAACGCTTGAAAACCGCATAGCGTTCTTCGAAAACCTGCCGGGAACTGGCGAGCGCCGGCGGCTGCCGGCTGGCTTCTTGACGGGGGAAGAACCAGCCTCTGATCCGGCGCCGCCCCGCGGGTGGGACCAGGCGCTTGAATAGTCTCAGCGGGGCGGATTGGGCGGGCGGCAAACCCGGCTGTTCCGCTCCTCCGCGCGTGCAGATGTAACAATCGCCGCCCTGTTGCGGACCCGGACACACGGTATCGCGCCAGTCGAACAAATTGATGCGCTGACACAACGCCCAGAAGTCGTGCAGGGTGGTGATGAAGGGGATGTTCTGCGCCGCGGCTACATCCGGCAGGCGCGCCGATAACGCGATCAGGTGTTGGAAGTGGATCACATCGGGTCGGATTTCTTCCAGCGCAGCCTGGAAGATTTGCTCGATGTGGGGGTCTAGGAAGGTCTCCCGAAAAGAAACGATCTGTTTGTAATCGTTCACCACCCGGATGAGGCGCTTGCCCTCTTCGATCTCATCCCGAACCGTGTAATCTGGGGCTGAGAAATCCGACTCGCGGCAGAATACGCTGACAGTATGACCAGCCTGGTGGAGCGCCCGCGCCAGATCGCTGGTATAGGTTTCGACCCCGCCAAAAGCGGAGGGCGGCATGCCGTTGGCGACGAGCAGGATCTTCATCCCGCCCCGCCAGTTCCCGCCAGAGGTACATCCCCGCTCAACGAGGGCGGCTTTTCCTTCTGGATGAAAATCAAGCCGAGCGCAAACCAGACCACCAGGAAAACCGGGTACTGGAAGCGCGTTTCCTGGCTCGATACGAGCGCCAGCAGGGTGATCGAGTGGACGATCAGGGGCGCCAGAAAAAGCAGATATTTCCAGGATCGTTTTCGGGCGGCAAAGATGACCCCCAGGTAGAGCGTGAGGTAGAGATAGGCTGCCGGACGCCAGACGTACCACTGCTGGGCGAGAACATAAAAATCGGCAAGCTGATCTTGCAGCCACGGCAGGCGCGAGCGGATCGGGATGACCAGGTCGTTCTGACCAAAAACATAAGCCCCTTTGCCGAGGTGCAGCTTCAAGTCGAAAGAGTACAGGTATCCATCCGCCGGCTGGGTGATGCGCCAGACGAGCGAGCTGACGCACAGGAAGTGATCGAGCGCGGCTGCTGGCTGCGCCTTAAGCGTGCGCAAAAACGCCAGTTGCAGCGCGGTCAAGTTAGCGGAGATCTTTTCGGGCGACAATTGATTGGCGGTCAGATCGATAAGATAACAGGAATAATTTGGGGGGGTGTCGCGCGGCCAGACGATTTGGACCGTCTGGCGGCTCTCTTCGTCCAAGGGGATGTCTCGGTCCAAGTAGGCGGTCAGATAATGCATGAGGCGTATTCCGACCTGCCAGTCATCCGCCTGGGTATCAATGTGATTCAGGCGAAACAGCGGACCTCTTACCAGCGCCACCGTTGAAACCGCTAACGCCAGCGCCAGCAGGATTTTCGGCGCTTGAACTGGATAAAATGCAATCAGCAGGAGCGGCAAGATCAGCAAAGGCGCGCCGTTGTGGCGGAACAGCGCCGCCAATGCAGTGAGTATTCCGAGCAGCAGCCAGACATAAGGCTGGCGCAGACTCTCGCCCCCGGAAAAACTGATCTGCAGCAGGAGCAGGATCAGCGCCAGCAGCACGATGCTATAGGGGATATCTTTCCAGAGCGTGATCACGAAGATCTGGTTGAGGGGAAACAGGATGAACCCAATCCATACGATGGAGATGACCCAGGGCGAAATGCGCGCTTTGCGGAGCAGGAAGAACCCCCAGCCGGCTGTCAGACTCAGCCAGAAGATCTGAAAGAAAGCAACCGCTCCAGGCGTGGGTCGGATGCGCGTGATAGCCCCGTTCAGCAGCGTGTGAAAAGCCGGATGGATGTCGTTGATCTTCCCGCTGGACATTTGCCACCACTGGTAAAGCGAATCCCAGGTCATCAGACCGGGCCAAAACGCCAGCAGGATCAAACTCCAGACCAGCAGCATGGGCAGGGCGTAAACCGCAATCCAGCCGCCCCCTGCAGAGGCGTTTGGCAAAGCGGCAGACCATTCGCTGGAGATGAGAAACGCGGTCAGCCCGAACAGCGCCAGGCTGAACAGGACGGCGCACGAAACAAAATACAGGGCGCGGGCTAACCTGCCGCGCAGGTCTGCTTGCAGCCTCAGTGTGCGCGTGCCCGGCAGTGGGCTGTACAGGTCAACCCGCTGCACTGTCCCTTCCCAGCGCAGCTCTACGATCCCGGCAGAGGGACCGCTCGCGAATTCCAGGGTGTACGAGTCCGCCGCCGGATCGACCAACCCCAGCCGCGAAAAAGGCTTCTGGTTGTTCGAAGCAAAACCGCGCGCAGGGGCTGCCTGCCACAGATTGCCGGGTTTTAGCTTGGAAAAATCAATCGGGAGACTCCCCGCCTGCATCACGTTACTCAACGCCAACCTGTTTTGGGTGGAGGCTGGGTTTTTTTCGGCGGTGGTGAGGATCTCCAGCGGCGCGCGCCTCAACCGCTCAGGCGTCGTGACCGGCAGGACCGCAGCTACCCAGCACCCCGCAGCCAGACAGGCGCACAGGCACAGCAGGATGCTGCGTTCAGTCCAAAGCTCCTGCTGGAGGCGCGGCAGCGTAAACTGAAAGACCAACGTATGCACGGCGGTGACCCCTGCCAGAAACAGGCACGCCAGAGCGATCAGACGCACGGGCGCGCGGGCATCCAGCCAGGGGAAACCCTGGGCGGCAAAAACGATGAGCAGCGGCAGCGCGGCGGCTGCGGCTCCTGCCCAGGCAAAAATCGGTTTTTTGGGGAGCGCCGGGTTCATCGCGTAATTTGAGGGGAGGCGTGACGCATCCGCCCTGTTCAAGGCAGAAGGGATCGTTCGCTCGTCTGAAAAGGCGGGTTGGGCTAGTTGCGGCTGGTTACCGGGAGGTATTGCCGGTATAAAGTTTCGACGACGTGCACTTCGATGCGGTCGACCTCGACGCCCTGGCTCATCACCGCTACTTGATAGACACCGATCGGAGTCCCCGGTTCGGCGTGGATGGTGAGCGTGGTTTGACCCCATGGCGGGGAGATCGCCGGGGGCTGGAACGATCCGCTGAGCAGGCTGCCGCCGGGCGTCTGGAGCGTGAAGGATAACTCCTGATCGATCAGCATACCGGTAACCTGGCTGAACGCGGTGCGCGGCCCGTTCAATCCGATCATGACCACTTTCGGGGATACCGTGAGCAGGGTCTGCCCTGCGCCGCAGTAAACGTCGGGAGGTGTGGCTTCTGCGAGTGTGGGCAGCGCAGAGGCGTAGTAATCGGAGGCGATGGCTTGCCGATAGGCGGTTGTCCAGGCGCCGGAGACGGGCAGCGGCGCAATCTCGCCGCCGGTGGGGGTGGTGTTCGTGACGCGGAAATCCGCATCGGCGGGATTTGCCCCTGCATAGTCATTAAACCAGACTACGCCGCGCACGAAGGGAAATGTCGGAACGTCCGCATAAGCCTGCGTGACCCAGGTGGCTTTGTTCTGCGGAGCGCCGGGACCTTCGACCGTCCCGATCTCAGCCAGGATCTGCGGTTTTGGATAGCGGCACGCCAGATCGCGCAGCACATAATTAAAGCTATTGGAGTTATAAAGGTCCTGGAAAGTCTTCCAGGGGGAGCGCAGATAGGTGTAGTAATTGAACCCGCTCAACCCGATCCAATCGACGTAAGCATCGCCTGGATAATAGTCGTTGCGGTCGTTGCCTGCCACAACCGGGTCGCTGAAATAATTGGGCGACCACATGATCTCGATATTTTCGGCGTTGGCTGACTTGAGCACATCGTACACGTGGCGGTACATGGCGATGTAGGCGCTGGCATTCTGGTTGAAGTTGCGCGGCGACCAGGGGGTGGAGTAGAGATTCATCTCGTGCGCAAAGCGCACAATATAACGCTCGGGGCGCGCCTTGAGCGCCAGCCCAAAATTGCGGATGTAATTGTCGCACAGTCCAGCGGTGATGTCTTTCAAGGGGATGGCATAGGCATAATTCTTAGTGCAGCCCGGAGCGCGCCCGCGCAGCGGCATCCAGGTCAGCATAATCACCGGGGCGTTTGCGCCAAAGGTCTGCTGGATTTTATTCGCCAGAAAGTCGTCGAAGTAGGAGCCGTTTTGCCCGGCGATGCTCCAGTCGATGAAATACATCACCACCCCGAGGTCTTTTTGCGCCAGCGCATTGAAGTTCTGGATTTCAAGACCATAATCCGCCGTCGGACGTATATGCGCTCCGTGAGTGATCTTGAGAGCTGCCGCGGCAACGGTGTTGGCTGCAGCCGATTGAGCGTTCGAGCCTACCCCGGACAACAGAATCGCAACCAACAGCAAGCCAATCCAGGCGGCTTTGATCACTCTTGCTTTATTCTGGCTTGACGAGAAGCCCAACGTTTTAGCCAATCTGGCATACTCCTAAAGTTTGCGCCAACCCAGGCGCCGGTTATTGTGGCAAATTGCCAGGGGACGCTAAACAGCATCATATAGAGTTTATAACATAAAGAACGACCCGCGAAATAGGGGCTGTTAATTACAAATTTGCAATCTTGGTAGACTTGCAGTGGAATTCCAAGGAATTGATTGAGCCAGATGCGGCTGGAGTGATACGCTGGCGGGTTGAAAAGCAGGTCGAAGCCGCGGGCGTGATCGACGCTCTGGCGAAACTGCTCGACGGGGCTGTAGTCATGCGAGTGAACCACCACCGAGGCCGGCTCGAATAAAATGACATGTCCGCATTGCAGCGCGGTATCTGCCCACAGCGCGTCTTCGGCGAATTCGACCGGCTCAAAAGGCAGTTGCTCCCAAACGCTGCGGCGGATTGCTGAACTGGTGTTGGAGAAAAAGTTCAGAAAGAACCTTTGCGCCTGGAACTCCGCCGGGTCGGCGGGCAGCTTCTTGTACAGCCGTTCGGCGCCGCCGGATTGGGTCAGGCGGGTGAGCTGGCGCACGTAGGAAGCGCTGGCGCCCGGGCGCGGCACGTGGCGGCTGAAAACCCCGGCAATTGCCCGGTCGGCGAGCATCGGCTGGATCAGGCGCGCCAGCCATTCCGGGTTTTCGGGACAGGCATCCTGAGAGAGGAAAACGATAAATTCGCTTTCCGGGCGAGCCTGGCGGGCGCCCAGGTTGCGGGTCGAGCCATGATTGAATTCCTGAGGGGGGATGTTTATTAAACTGACGGGGTACGCGGCGGCGATTTCGGGCGTGCGATCCTTCGAGCCGGAATCGATCAGCGTCACGTCAAAATCGAACGCCGTCGCCTGGTTGAAAATCGCCTCCAACTGGGCGGTAAGATAGGCTTCAGCGTTCTTGGTCGGGATGACGATGGAAACCGGCGGGTTTGGCGGCGGCGCAGGCGGCTGCAGGGCAAACTCGAGCGCCTCCTGCCAATGGCGGCTGGCGCTGGCAAGCGTGCGGGCGGCGTGCAGCTCTTGATAGACCCTCCGGCTGATGCGCTGATGCAGGTTCGCGTCCTCTAACAGCGTCTCGATCGCAGACATCCATTGTTCGGTCTGGTTCTGGACCAGCAGCCCGTTGCGCATATGCTCGACCGCGCCGCGGTACGCCGGCGCGTCGCTGAAGATTGCCGGGCAGGCGATCGCGGAGTAATCCAGGAATTTTAGATCCGATTTGCAGCGGTTGAACGCGTTATTCTGAAGCGGCGCGATCGCCAGGTCCCACTGAACCCGCGCGGTGAACCAGAGCATGAAGAGCGGGTACTCCTCTTCGCCCGGCTCGGCGCGGATCAGGCGGAACGGCAAGTCAGCCAGCAGCTCTTGCGCAGCCGATTCGACAAGCCCTCCAATGATTTGGATCTCGATCTGCCCCGGGCGGCGGGCGCAAACCTGGCGCAGCGCCGGAACGACCGCCTCCAGATCCTGGTCATGGGTAAACGTGCCCATGTATCCGATCACATAGGGACGCTTGGTTTGGCTTGTGCGGTTCGCGCCGGGGAGGCGGGGGACGATCAGGCGCTCATCCAGAGCCGGGGGGATTACCTTGATGCGGCGGTTGTATTCAGCCAGCCGTTCTTTCAGCGGCGGTGAGGTGACCCAAAGACAGTCAGCCTGGCGCAGCAGGAACTCATGTACGCCGGCTTTGGTTTCGCTCAGGCGCGCTTCGGCTTCGATGGGGATGTCGAAGAAATTGTCATCCAGGGCATAGACGAGCCTGGCGCCCACACGCTCGGTCAATGCGCGCAGTTGTTCGACTGCCTGCAGCGTGACATTTGCCCGCCACAGACGATCGACGATCAGCAGATCGATCCGCTGACCGGCGTAGGCTGTACCGGTGGTAACCTGCACCTGCTGCGCCAGGCTTGGATGAGAGAACGGTCGCAGCAGCCGGATGGAGGCGCTGCCAAAGGGGCGCAGGTCAGCGCCGTGTTCGTAAAGGATGTGAACTTTGATCGCCATACGGCTGGTCGGGAGGCGCGGGATCTACTTACCCAAAATGGAAAGCAGCCACCTCTCGCGGCGGCTGCCCTGGGGGATGAAAAAGAGCCGCAGCCGGCGGAGCGCAAGGGCGAAGCGCCAGGCGCGGCTCGTGTAGACCTCATCCAGTTCGTGCTGCAACGCCGCGGAGCGCTCCCGGGCGGTAGAAAGCGCCTGCTCGAAGCGCTCCTGGATTTCCGCCAGGGTCGCTTCGAAATGGGCTTCCTGCTGGGTCAGCGCCAGGTGAGTCTCCACGCCGTGCGAGCGGCGCTGGCGCAGTTCCCGACGCAGGCTGGCGAAGCGGCTTTCGTAGGCTTCTATGATCTGAGCGGCGGTCTTGTCGGTTTTGCGTAAGGTCACGCACCAGGGGGAGAATTCTTCCAGATCATCTTCGAGGTCGTGATAAAAACCGCTGCGTGCAAAGAGGCGCGCCCAATCTGCAGGGGTCAGCGGCTCCGGTTGATCCTCGTTTGTGGGACGTAGAGGCGCCTGACAGAAAAAGACCACTGGAGCGCTGCGGCAGATGTTCTCGATGATTTGTTCAACTTCGGGCGCGCCCAGCCCTGACAGGGCTTGTATGCACACCATCAGATCATAGGTCTCCTGGAATGGGTCGCTGTAAGCGGCGATGCGTAGAAAGGGTTGGATCTCCGCGTGAGCTTTTTCCAGGGTTGCGCTGGAGCGGTCGATCCCGTACGCCTCGATGCCTTGCCGGCGCAGGCTGGCGATCAGCAAGCCTGTATCGCAGCCCAGTTCCAGCACGCGTTTTGGGCGAAAGCGGTTCTGCAGGTGCTCAGCCAGGGCGTCGAATTCGATCTGAATAGGCTCCGTCCGCGCGCGGTTGACCAGGTAAGGGTTGCCGCCGGGTTCTGTGCGGAGCAGACGCAAATCCTCGGCTTTCATCGGTTTTTTTCGTAAGTCAACGCTCGAAAGATCCGCCGGGGTCCATGGCGAGGCGCAGCGCTTCCTGCCAGGGCGGCAGGCGCAAGCCGAACGTGGTTTCGAACCGGCTGCAATCCAGCGCGGAGAAGAGCGGGCGGATGGCGGGCGTAGGGAAATCGCTTGTCGCCGCGGGCAGCAGCTCGCGGCAGACCTGGGCAGCCGGGTCGGGGTCCAGCTCCAGGATCGCCCGAGCCCACTCCAGCCGGCTGGTGGCGCCCGCGCCCGCCAGATGGTACAAGCCGCGCCGCTCGCGCACCCAATCCAGATTGTGCGGAACGCCCTGCACCAGGAGCAAAGCGCTGGCTTCGGCTAACATGCGCGCCCAGGTGGGGCCGCCGATCTGGTCGGCGACTACGTGCAGCGCGGGGTTCTGGCGCGACCAGCTCAATACTTTCCTGACAAAGCTGTCGCGCCTCAGGCTGTAAACCCAGCTCGTCCGGAAAATCAGATAATCCCCGCCAGTTTCAGCCACAGCCTGCTCGCCGGCTAACTTGCTGCGCCCGTAAACGCTCAGCGGGTTTGGGGGATCCTCTTCGCGATAAGGCTGTCCGGCGCGCCCGTCGAAGACGTAGTCGGTCGAGTAATGGACAAAAACCGCCCCAATTGTTCTGGCGCATTCAGCCAGCGCACCTGGGGCGGCGGCGTTTACTTGCATGGCGATCTCAGGTTCGCTTTCAGCCCGATCAACCTGCGTGTAAGCCGCAGCGTTGATCAGCACCTGGGGCTTTTTTTGCTGCACCGCGCGGCAGAGATCGTCCGGTTTAGCCAGGTCGATCTCAGGATAGTCGAGTGAACTGAGCTCGCCGAGCGGCGCCAGCGCACGTTGTAATTCCCAACCCAATTGTCCGTTTTTACCGAGCAGTAGGATGCGCATGTGCAATAGAGGGTCAATTGCCCGGGCTCATTGATCCGGGAAGACGATATCGTCATCAGCCAGTCGCAGCAGGTAAGCCCCATACTGGTTGTTGCGGAATTGCTGAGCCAGGCGGCGGAGTTGTGCGTTGTCGATGAACCCCAGGCGGTAGGCGATCTCCTCGGGACAGGAGATCATCATTCCCTGGCGGTCTTCGACCGCCTGGACGAAGTTAGCCGCCTGCAGCAGAGATTCGTGCGTGCCCGCATCCAGCCAGGCGACGCCGCGCCCCATCGGAGCGACCTGGAGTTCGCCGCGCTCTAAATAGCGCCGGTTGACATCGGTGATTTCGAGTTCGCCGCGCGCCGAGGGCTGCAAGTTGCGGGCAATGTCCACCACCCGTTGGTCGTAAAAATACAGCCCCGGGACGGCGTAATGCGAGCGCGGCCGGGCGGGCTTTTCTTCGATGCTCAGGGCGCGCCCGTTCGCGTCAAATTCGACCACACCGTAGCGCTCGGGGTCCCGCACCGGGTACGCAAAAATGAGCGCCCCGCTTTGTAAACGCGCCGCTTCGCGCAGCCTGGCGGGCAGACCTTGCCCGAAGAAGATGTTATCGCCCAGGACCAGGCAAACGGGCTGGTCGCCAATGAAATCGGGGTCCAGGAGGAAAGCCTCTGCCAGCCCGCGCGGCTCCGGTTGGGCGCAGTAGGAGAACTCCAGTCCCCATTGGCTGCCATCGCCAAGCAGTTGTTTGAATTCGGGCAGCGCGCCGGGCGTGCTGATCACCAAAATCTGGCGGATGCCAGCCAGCATGAGCATCGAAAGCGGGTAGTAGATCATCGGCTTGTCGTACACCGGCAGGAGCTGCTTGCTGACCCCGATTGTGAGCGGATAAAGGCGGGTGCCGTGACCGCCGGCGAGGATGATGCCCTTCATGGTTCAACCTCCTTCCACGCTGGCACTGGTGCGCTGGTCGTAGTTGCGCGCCCGCCAACTCTGGTAGTCTTGCTGGCGGCGAATGCTTTCCACCCAGGTTTGGTGATCCAAAAACCATCGGACCGTCTTCAGCAAGCCGGTCGTCAGCGTTTCGCGCGGCTGCCACCCCAGGTCTTGGCGGATGCGGGTGATGTCCATCGCATAGCGCCGGTCGTGACCGGGGCGGTCGGTGACGTAGCGGATGAGCTGCGCATGCGGAGCGAATTGTGAGTCGGGCGCCAGTTCATCGAGCAAATCGCACAGCGTTTGAACCACCAGGAGGTTGCTGGGCTGGTTGGCGCCGCCAATGATGTAGGTTTCGCCGGGGGCGCCGCGTTGGAGTATCGTCCAGATCGCCTGGCAGTGATCTTCAACATAGAGCCAGTCGCGAATCTGCTGACCGTCGCCATAAATGGGAAGCTCGCGCCCTTCCAGCGCGTTGAGAATCACAAGCGGAATGAGCTTCTCGGGGAATTGGTAGGGACCGTAGTTATTTGAACAGTTGGAGATTGTGTAAGGCAGCCCATAAGTGGCGCCGTAGGCGCGCACCAGGTGATCGCTGGCAGCCTTCGACGCGGCGTACGGTGAATTCGGCGCGTAACGCGTGGTTTCGGAAAAGGGCGGGTCGTCCGGACCGAGCGAGCCAAACACCTCGTCGGTTGAGACGTGGTGGAACCGCCAATGATCCGGCTTCCCAGCCCTGATCCAGGCTTGTTTCCAGGCTTCGAGCAACGTGAAAGTGCCATGGACGTTGGTGCGGATGAATTGTTCGGGACCGAGGATCGAGCGATCGACGTGTGACTCCGCTGCGAAATGCACCAGCGTGTCGATCTCATGTTTTTCGAGCAAGTCTTCGATCAGCTCGCGATTGCAGATATCGCCGTGGACGAAGGTGTGTTGGTTTGCGTTCGGCAGATCGGCGAGGTTCTCCAGGCTGCCGGCATACGTGAGGGCGTCCAGGTTGACGACGGGTGAGTTTTCAGCCAGCGCAAAGCGGACGAAATTGGAGCCGATGAATCCTGCCCCGCCGGTGACGAGCAATTTCCTCATAAGTCCTCGTTTTAGACGAAAGGGTCAATCGAATAGTTCTGCCTGAGCTAGCGGCAGCCCGCGGCGGTCTTTCGGGGAGAGTACCGGTTCCGAGCCCCCCACCAGCGGCCAGCGTATGCCGATTCCAGGGTCGTTCCAGAGCAGCGTGCGCTCCCATTGTGGGGCGTAGAAATCGCTGACTTTATAGAGCACTTCCGCCCATTCGCTCAGGATGTAAATCCCATGCGCAAAACCGGTCGGGATCCAGAGCTGGCGCTTGTTCTCCGCCGACAGGATCGCCCCAACCCAGCGCCCAAAGGTTGGGGAACTGCGGCGGATATCGACCGCCACGTCGAATACTTCGCCCTGGATGGCGCGCACCAGCTTGGCTTGCGGCTGGCGGATTTGATAATGCAGCCCGCGCAGCGCCCCGCGGCGCGAACCGGAGTGATTGTCCTGCACGAAAGGACGTTCAATTCCGGGCTGTGCGAACTCATCTGCCCGATAGGTTTCCATGAAAAAGCCGCGTTCGTCGCTAAAAACAACCGGTTCGAGCAGCATCACCTCGGGGATTTCAGTTGGGATGAAACGCATGAATTCACCTGCCAAGAAAGTGAGTTATCAGCCGCATTATAGTCCAGACCACGCCGCGCCGCGCGTACGATTCAGGGGGTGCGGCAATCGAAGATCTCGATATCCGACCCGTATCCGTACGAGGACCCTGAAAAACGCTGCACCCGGCGGCAGTTTGAAAGCAGATCCGCGGAGGCGATATCCGGGTACGATGCGCTGTTCAACACCAGGATGTCTGGTTTGTAGCGCTGGATGACGTACTCGGCGGCGTTCATATAGGATGTGTTGCGGCTGAGAAACCGGGCGACCTCCGGTTGGATCAGACCCGCGAAATCAAATATGGGGCGTTCGGCATAGTATCCGATGATGCCAACCTCGAGCGCGCCGATCGTAGCGCCGGGCGGGGTGTGCTGCTTGAGCCATAAGCCCAGATCCCGGTAGATCGCCTGGCGCGGATCCAACTGCCGCCCAGCGATGATCGAGGCATGGATCTGCAAGGCTGCGATCACCAGAACCGCCAGGCTCAGCCCGATGTTTAATGCGGCGCGCAATTGCGGAGGGGCTTTGGGGAACCGGTCCGGGGTTTTGTCTATGCCTGCGCCAATGCCGCTGACGCCTAACGCGATCAGAACCACAAAACCAGGCACAAGCGGGGCATAGTACCAGAAATAGGTCGTGACCCCCAGGGCGGAATAAGCCAGAAGATAAACCAGTTGCCAGGCGAGGAAAAGCGCCCACTGGCGGGCGCAGCAAGCCAGATAAATTACACCGATCAATGCCAGCCCAGCCTGGATGAGACCCAGCGCGCTGTCAGCCTTGCTTTTTGCCAGTTGGATCAGCCCCTGGGAGAAAGGCTGGCTGATCGCCATCAAGCCCTGGTGCTGCCGGGTTGCCAGCGTGGCTGGGATGGGAGAGCCAAAATAGAGCGAAGCAAAGACCGCCCAGCCGAGCAAGAGCGCCCCAAACAGCAGCGCGGGTTTCCATGGGAAGCCTGTACGGCGGCGAGTCAAAAAGAAGTGAACAGTCAGCAGTCCAACTACCAGGAGTCCGTCCGGGCGGGCGAGCGCCGCCAGCGCGGCAAAAAGCGCGAGCCAGGTGTAGGAAAAGCGCAGATAGGCGGCGAAGCAAGCCAGGCAGAGAGCGATGTAAAGCGGGGTTTCTGAGCCGACCGTAGTGTGGAGCAGCGGGACGGTGGGATATAAGATCAGCGCCAGCCAGCCCACCCGCGGCGTCGCCAGCGTATTTGCGAGATCGAAAAGGATTAAACCGCCGGCTGCAATGCTCAACGCGCCGATCAGGTTAGCTGCTTTGGGGATGTCCCCGCCCAGGGACGAGACCCCAGCCAGTATCAGCGCGAACAACGGAGAAGTGGTGCTAAGCACCCGCTCGCCCGGGTTATAGACAAAGCCGAAGCCGTTCGCCAGATTGTGCGCGTAACGATAGGTGATGAACGGGTCGTCGTAAGCCCAATTGACCCGTGGGAGGTAAATCGCCGCGCTGACAAGCAGCAAGTATAGGGCTGCCCAAACCCACTTCGGGGTGTGATCTAAGAGAAAGTGGCGTCTCCAGGCAGGCGCAAATTCATAGCGAGGCCGGCTCAATTTTGTTTCTGGAACCATAGTCCGGGGGATAAATGGGAAAAGAGCAAGCAGAAATCTACAGACGAAAGCCGCTGGTCGTCAGACTGCCGGTGCAGCCGGTCATTTTGCCAATTCGATATAGGTCGGGTGGACGACCCAAAGAGAATTTTGAACCGGGGTGAGCGGATTGCCGAACTTATCGTAAACCGCCTTCACGCCGGAGGGCAGGCTGATCTGCTGACCGGTCACGCCATCGGGAGACCACAGAATCCAGACGCGCTTGGCAGGCAGGTGAAACTCATAACCGCGCAGCCCGTTGTACTGGGTGATTTCCGAGCCCAGTGTGGCGTCTTGCAGTTCTTTCGCCATAAAGACGAGCGCGTGATAGCCGGGTTTCGGGGTCGCTTGAATAAATAGACCGGATTGGCGCCAGGAGGATTCTTCCAGTGTGTACCATACCGAGCCTAAAAGACCCAGACCCCAGGCGCGGGCATTGACGCTCACAACAAAATCAGCTTGCGAATCCAGAAAGCTGGCGCCGGGCGTGACACAATCTTGCTCAGAGCAGAGCAGCGCCACTTCGCTCATCAAGATCGGCTTGTTCACGCCATAATCGCTCATCACTTGCCTCAGGAAATTAACCTTGCCGGATACCTGCCCGCCGCGGCTGTCCCATTTGGGGTCATCCTCATCGAGGATGCTGCCCTGATAATACGTGGCGTAGGTGTGGAAGGCGACCACGTCAAAGTAATTCGCCCCCTGGTTGTTCAAGATGCCTTCAAAGAACTTGGCGGGTTTGCATCCCGTGGCTTGACCAGGAGGCGGGTCCTGCGGGTCGCAATCGAGCAGAAGACCACCGATGATCAGGCTGGAGTCCGGGCTGGCTTCCTTGAGAGGGGGATAAGCCCATTTGAGCATGTCGGCGTAATAACCGCCGCCGTAATATTTATCTTTTTTATCTCCCCAACACCCAAAAACGCTGTCTGGCGGGACCAGCGATGGGTCCACGTCCGGTTCGTTGCCAAATTCCCAGTAGCGTACATAGTAGGGATAAGGGGAATAGCGTTGAACGAGGGCGCGCACGAACTGGCTGAACTCGTCCATGGAATCCTGAGCTATCGGGCCGCAAGTTACGCCCGATTTCTTCTGCGCCCAATCGGGGATGTGTTTGACGACCAGGATGGTCTTGAACCCCGCGCGCGCGGCGGCTTCCAGCCCGGCTTCGTCCACCGTCTCCCAATGGTAGGTGGGCGGGTCGGTGCGCACTGGCTCGATCGCAGCCCAGGAGATCGTGGAGTAGCGCAGCCAGTAAAGGTTGGCTTGAACAGCCTGTTGGATCCGGCTTGTGCTCGGGCTGTGAGTTTCTGCGCCAAAGACGGTCGGCGGAGGCGGGTAGTTTTTTTGGACAAGCGGCAGAAAGAGCAGTTTGTTCGCGTCAGGGGCTGCCTGGGCAGGCAACATGGCGTTCGGATTTCCTGCGGTTAGCAAACCAGCGATGATCGTGAAGATTATGGCGGCTCTGAAAAAAGGCATCTGCATTCTAGATTGTATAATAAAGAAAAAGCGGCTAGAAAGATTGACTTATTTTATTCTATTACCCCGCCGATTGAAAAGGTCTCCGCCTTACAATAATGTTTGGAGCAAACCAGGGATGGAAGATTGCCCGCAGAGATGTCCTTCCGAAATATGCAATCACAGTCTCTGGCGCAGCCAGAGACGCAGCCGCAGCGGCAGCCAGGCATAGATCCAGGGGCGGATTTTTGCTTTCAGATAGAGTTTTGAGAAGCGGCTGCCGCCATCGCGGAGGTGGACCCGCAGCATTTCGGGCCAGCAGCGGTCATCGGCGATGACCGATTTGCCGGCGCGGTGCAAACGGAAATTCGCCCAGGTCTCGGGGACATAGACGAGTTCGGAGAGGCGCGCCAGCCGCACCCACAGATCGTAATCCATGGCGAAAAAAAAGCTCGGATCCAACGGTCCGACCCGGTTCCATAAATCCGCCCGAAAAAAGGCTGACTGCTGCGGGATGTGCACAAAACCCTGGCGCAGACGGCGATAGTCGGTCTGGCGGGCGGGGAATTTGCCAATGATCCCGCCGCGTTCGTCGATCAGGTTGGCGTCGCCATAGACCAGTCCGGCGTTCGGATGGCGCTGCAAAGCCGCGATCGCGCGTGAAACGGCGCGCGGCAGATAGGTGTCGTCCGAATTGAGCCACGCCAGCACCTCGCCGCGTGCCCGGGCGAAACCCTTGTTGATGGCGTCCGTCTGGCCGCGATCCGGCTCCGATACCCACCAGCCCAGGCGGTCGGCGTAACGCTGCAGAATTTCCAGGCTGCCATCGGTGGAGCCGCCATCGACGATCAAATATTCGATGTTTGGATAGTCCTGAGCCAGGACGGATTGGATCGTCTCCTCTAAGAAGGCAGCCTGATTGAAGGATGGAGTTACGATTGAAACCAGCGGCGCGCTTGACATCTTCAGTCCCAACTCAGATCTGGATAAAAATCGCTGGCGGTCGCTTCGGTGATCAGGCGGACGCGCTGGATCTCAGCGGCTGAGAGGCGCCGCTTCCAGTTTGCCAGGTTGGCGCGGCTGTCCAACCGCACCGCGTGGGCTGAACTGCGTTTAAGCTCTTCTGGATTCTCCGAACTGGTGGAGGCGAGAATCGCGCGGCAAGCTTTATCGGTGTAAGCCAAGCCTAAGCGGGCGTAAAGCTTCTCGTATCCTGCGGGCGGGTCGAGTGAAAGGTCTTCGTGGCGCACCAGCGTGAATTCGGGGTGGGCGGCAAGCAGGCTTTTAACCACGCTGTAGACCAGACGCCAGAGCAGGCTGTTTTGACCGATCGTGTCAGCCGGCTGGCTGGCAATGCGCTCGATTTCGGATCGGAAAGGCTCCAGCCAATCGCGCATCAGGAGCGGCTGATCCAGCAAATCCTGGAGTTGAAACGGCCAATCCAGCCGTTTGAGGCTGCTCACAAAGGCAGCCGGGTGGCGGATGGTGATCACGACCTGACAGCCTAAACGGGAGGCGAACCAGGGTGACGAAAAGACCGCAAATGGATCTTTGAGCAGCGGGCGCAAATTGTGCGTGCGGGCGAAAAAAAAGCTGCTCCAATCGCGCAGCATGCGCCCCAGGTCTTTAAAAGAGCGCAGCGAACGCAGCTCGTCCAGGGTGTGATACTTAAATCGCAGGGTTTCCTGAAAGCCCGCCAAATATTCCTCTTCGTTGTCGGCGCAGATGTAGGTGTACCAGCAGCGAACCGCGGGCGTCAAAACGCCCGGGCGGTGCAGCACGTTGAGCGGCTCGCTGATATAGCCCGTTTCACCTCCAGCGGAAAGCATTTTACCGACCCAGGTGGTTCCGGTGCGGTGGGCGCCGCACACCAGGATGGGCGAAAGTCGTTGAATCGAGTTGGTTTCAGTCATCCAGTTTGATCCCTACCCAATCCGCCAGCCGGTAAGGTTCGGCTGGCATGCGAAAGCCGGCAGCCGCGATGGTGGCGCGGCGCAGCGCCGCGGTCAGCCTTGCGCGCTTGCGAGTTTGCAGGCGCGCGGCGACCGGGTCGATAAGCGGATTGAGCCTCAGTATGCTGAAGAACGCATACAGCGCCCGATGAACGTGTTTGAGCGCATAGGCAGGTTTGCGGCGCAACGCCTGCCAGTAGGAAACCAGCGCTGGTCCTGCCAGCCCATCATCGAGCAGATAGCGGGCGTTCAGCCGGTAGGCGCCAGCCAGAACCCGCCCCCGGTTCTGCCGGATCCAGTCGGATAAATCGGGGCAGGTCTCCATCCATTCCAACACCTGAAAGGTTTCGCGCCCAAAACCGGATGCCTGAGAAACGTTTTTGGCGCCGGGATGCTGGCGCGCGGCAGCCCATAAACCGACCACTGGGCGGTCAACCAGGCTGGGATCCGCCGGTTGGTGAGCGATCGGCGCCAGTTGCGCCATGCGGATCCAGAGCTGGTGATCGAGCATAAAGTGAAATTTGGGGTCGAGGTAACCTGCCCGTTCAAGGACGCTGCGGCGCATAAAAACGGCTGGCTGGCAAATGATGCGAAAGCAGACCAAGTCGGTCAATCCCCAATCCTCGAATTTGAACCGTCCGAGCGGACGACCGTCCTGGTCGATCGAAATCGCCTCGCCATAGACCAACCCCAGATCGGGGTTGCTTTGCAGCGCCTCCACCGCCTGGGAGATCGCCCCGGGCAGATATAGGTCATCTGAATTTAGCCAGGCGACAATCTCGCCGCGGGTGCGCTGCAAACCCTTGTTGATCGCCTCAGCCTGCCCCGAGTCTTTTTCCGAGACCCACCAAGCCAGCCGGTGCGCATAGCGCCGGATGATCTCCAGACTGCCGTCGGTCGAACCGCCGTCGGCGATCAGGTATTCCAGGTTCGGGTAATCCTGGCTCAGGACCGAGTCAATGGTCTGTTCGAGGAAGGCAGCCTGATTGTAGGACGGCGTAACGATTGAAACCAGGGGCAGGGCGCTCATCGGGTCAACCGGAGTTCAACGGGTGGAGCAGGTCGAAAATGATATAGCCGCTTCCCTGCGCGATCACCGGGAAATGTTCATTGAGCGTCTTGCCAAGCTCGGGCTGGTCTGCAAATTGACCGAAAGCGGTGATCAGAAAGTAGCTTTTCCCCTCGATGCGCTTGTTGAAGAAATCCAGGAACTCTTTTTCGCTGCCGCGCAGAACGCTGAGCTTGATCTCGCCTCGGTTGGGCCACAAGACCACTTTCCGCCAGCCGTAATACATCAGACGGTAGCCGTAGTCCTGGGTCAGGGCAATGATTTTCCCATCGGCTGGGAGGTAGGAAGCGATCTGCTGCCAGTAAGCCGGTTCATTGCGGTAGTCCTGGCTGGATAACGGGATCAGCGCCTGCCAGGAGGCGCACGCCAATAAAAACAGAGCCGCGCCAGCCGCCGAAAGCTGCCAGAGTTTGGGGAGGGCGCGCAGCCGAACCGCGATCCTTCCAGCCAGAGGCGCCAGGGAGAGCGCGATGATTGGCACAAGTTGAAGATGATAATAGCTGTGCGAGGTCATCTGGTAGGGGAGAAACAACCCGTAAACCAAATATCCCAGCCACAGACCGACCAGCAGCGCCTGCGCCCGTCCGCGCGCAAGCAGGACGCCCAACAGCGCCAGCGCCAGCGCGAACGGCGTGGTCAACTCCTGAACCAGGTTGAGCCAGCGCAGATAAGTTTCGGGCTGCAGGAGCAGATGAGAAAGCGCCAGCGTCCAGGAACTGAAATACTCGGAGGCCCGCCCGCTGCGGCTCACATAATAGAGCAGAGTGGGAACAATCGTAAACGCCGCAATCGTCCAGACCTGCGGGCTGTGTACGATCCGCCCCAGCCTTGTGAACAGGTTGCTGCCGGCGCGGGCGCTGTCCTCCCGGCGGGCGGTCAGCATGAGCGCGATGAGCATCCCACCGACAGGGTAGAGGGCGACTGCTTTGGTCAACACCGCCAGCCCCGAGGCTGCGCCGGTCAGGAGCGCCCACCTCCAACTTAAATTTTCAGACCAGCGGTACGCTGCCCACGAAGCCAGGATGATCCAGACCACCATCCCCGGATCGGGTTGCACGGCGCGGCTGGCTTGCACGCTGAAAGACAGCGCCAGGTAGTAAGCCAGGGCGCTCAGCGCCCCCACCGCCGCCGCGCCTTGATCGCCGAGGGAAGCGCTGACCATCCGGCGCGCCAGGTCGAAAAGTGCCAGCCCGCCGATCAGCCAGAACAGGCTGTTGTACAGGCGCGCCAGCCAGAAGACCTCACGCCCGACCAGCAGGTAGGTGAGCGCGGTGAAGCGCTCCAGGATGGAAGGTTCGTATTGCCCGGTGGACGCCCAAAACGCCAGCGCGGCGCTGCGGAGCTGCGGATCGGCTGCGGGCAGCATTTCATAATACATGCCGCGCGCGACGATGAGCCCGCGCAACTGGCGCGTGGGATGAAAATCGATCGGCTGGTCGGTCAGGTCGAAAAGCCGCAGCCCCGCGCCCAGAACCAGCAGCACGACCAGCGCCGCAATAAGTCCCCAGTGTTTTTGGGCGGGGCGGTCGTCAGAAGATTGTGCGTCCATCAGAAAAGCGAATCATATTCGACTTTAGGAAAAACGGTTAAATGCCCGCCGATGGTGGCATCGAGCACCTGCCGTCCGGCGGCTGCGTAAGCCTGGCGCGCCATGTGATAGCTGCGTTCGGAGGTTTCTAGGTCGGGGAGCTGCCAGCGAAAGCCCTTGCCAAAATAATTGGCATGGAAATGGTCATGGTCTTCGCCCTGCGATACCACGGTGACGTTGGGTTTGCCCTGGGCGGAATAGCTGTGATCGACCCCGATCAAAATCACCTGCTCGAACCCCATGTGATAAGCCAGTTGCAGCGCGATATAGGTCACCGTGCCGCCTTCCCACATTCGCCCGCAGGCGTTCCGGGCAAAGGCGGGGACGGTATAAGTGGTGTGCAGGAAATTTAGATCGGGCGCGGTCCCGATCAATTTGTGCGAGCGCCAGGAAATAAAGCGGGGCATCCGGAGCGCCCGGATATCTGCGGCGCATTGTTCGATCACCAGGCTGTTGATTGCGAGGAAATAGGTCGTCTCGAAGCCCATTTCCGGAAAGCCCAGGTAGATGCGGTTCATCCCAAAAGTGACTTCGTTTGCCAAACGGCGCAGATCGGTGCGCTTCAGGCTCGGACCGTTGCCGATGATGAAGCAGCGCTGGCCGCGGTGTCGGTCCCGCAAACTGGCGAGCTGGCGAACGCTGGCGCGCCGCCAGGGGTGAAAGGTCGCTGCGGGCCACAGCAGGAGGTTCTGAAACGAGTTCCAGGTGTTGCGCGCCGCCGACCAGAGCGGCTGGGGAGTGAGGTTTTTGACGGTTTCTTTGAGGTCGGTCATACTATAGGACTTATTTAACGTCTATTCAGTGCTCAATCGGGCAGTCGCTCCGCCGTCCACGATCAGCGCCTGACCGGTCATAAACGAGGATTGGGTCTCGTCGATCAAGAAATAGATGGTGTGCGCGATCTCGTCCGGACGACCGACGCGCCCGTTGACCGTCTTGCGCGCCAGGTTGTCCAGACGCTCGAGGATATCGTCGCCCTGGACGTGACCCCGGCTGAGACCGGCGCGCAGCATGGGCGTATCGACCGCGCCTGGAAGCACCGCGTTGCAGCGGATATTATCGGGGGCGAACTCGATCGCTACGGCGCGGGTCAGCGCCAGCAGACCGCCTTTGCTGGCGGCGTAAGCGGCGATGTTCGCCGAGGTTGCCACAGCATGGACGGACGAGACGTTGACAATCGCCCCGCCGCCAGCCGCTTTGAGCAGCGGGTGCGCGAGCTTGATGCCCAGGAAGACCGAGCGCAGGTTGGAAGCCATCACCGCGTCCCAATCCTCTACGCTGGTCTCCAGCAGCGGTCTGGCGATCTGCAGGGCGGCGTTGTTGACCAAGCCGTGCAATACGCCGGTGAAGCGGCGCGCCTGCTCGAAGATGCTCTCGACATTGGCGCCGATCGAGATGTCGGACTGGATGAACAGCCCGTTGGATGGAAATTCGGATCCGAACGGCGCCCGGTCGATCCCGATCACCCGCCAGCCGCGTTCGGCAAACAACTGGACCGTGGCGCGGCCAATCCCTCCAGCCGCGCCGGTGATCAGGATGGTTTTTGGTTGATTTGTTTCTGGCATTTATTTCTCCAGTGCTAACGGTTTGCCGGGAAGGACGCGCTCAGAAGACCGGAAATTCTTCCGGGGGCGGCAATCCGAGCCCAATCAGCAGGTTGCGCAGCGTGTTGCGGTGAACGCGCTGCCAGGCGGCGGGGCTGGAGTTGGCGTTGTGCGGCGCCAGCAGCACGTTTTCCATGCCCAGCAGCGGGCTGTCCTTCGGCAGCGGTTCGACTTCGAAAACATCCAGGGCGGCGCCGGCGATCGCCTCGCTTTGCAGCGCTTCGATCAAAGCCGGTTCTTCGATCACTGGGCCGCGCGCCGTGTTGATCAGATACGCGTGCGGAGGCATACAGGCGAGCGTGCGGCGGTTGATCAGGTGAAAGCTGGTGGGGTTCAGGTCGGTGTGCATGCTGACGAAGTCGGATTGTTTCAGGAGCTGCTCCAGCGGAGCGACCTCGAGCTCGGTCTCGCGGACGAAATCCGGCGCGATTTCGACGATGTCATTGCCCATCAAGCGCATGCCAAAGGCGCGCCCGCGGCGCAGGACCGCTTTGCCGATCGTTCCGACCCCAACCACGCCTAAAGTGCACTCGCTCAACGCCTTCCCCGGGATCTTTTCCCAGACGCCTGCCTTCATCGCCCGATCCATTGTGGACAGGCGGCGGCAAAACTCGATCATGTAGCCGAACACCGCGTCCGCCACTGGAAGCGTGAACGCGTTGGGCGTGCGCCCGATCATAATGCCCAGGCGGGCTGCGGCGTTCTGATCGATCGAATCGATGCCGGTCCCCCACTTCGAGATCACCTTGAGGCGCGGGGCGCACGCCTCTAACACCCGGGCGGTGAATTGATCGTCTCCGCACAACGCCCCGTCGAATTGTCCGGCAAGCTCGAGCAGGGCGGCTTCGTTCAATCGCTCGACGACCGGCGCGATGAGCAGCGTAATTCCGTAACTTTCTAAAAAGGGACGGATGCGTTCGGTAATCGGGATCAAATAGGGGGCTGAAACGAGAACGGTGGTCATGGATGCCTCATGTGATATTGCATCAGAAAATCGGCGATGGCGAAATCCAACTCTTCATCGATGTCCCAGGCTTCGGACGCCGGGATCTCAAAGAGCAGCGGGCGCTCACCCAGGCGGTTGCGTCGTTGAAGCAGGTTCTGCCGGGCGAAAATGTAAAGGCAGGAGTTCTCTTCGAAAACCGGCGGCAGGTCCTGGGTCTGAAGCAGGATAGCCGGGTTGTGATTGATCGGGCGGCTGAGTTGATCCCACAGGCGGGTTTGCAGCCGGGTAACCGAGAAGAGCGAATCGTAAGCCGGGTATGATCCCAAAAAGGTTTGGATCGCCCCTGAGATGGTCGCCGAGCGCAGGAGCGGGTTAGTGCTGTGGGTTTGCAGGTAGAAGTCGGCTTCGACCTGGGAGGTGTCGTAAGTCAGGATTTCGTTCATCGGGATCGCGTCGGCGCGCAGATGCTGAGGGCGCTCGAGCACGGTCACCCGCGGGTAATCGCGCTGCAAGCCCTCGATGATCGGCGGGCTGTCGGTATCCACCACCAGGCGGTCGATTTCGGGGCAGGCGAGCAGCGCCTCGATGATGTGCTGATAGAGCGGTTTGCCAGCTAGCGGGCGGAAGTTCTTGCCCGGTACGCGCTGGGAATGGTGACGCATGGGGATCAGGGCGGCGATTGTGGTCATGTGATTTGAATTGGTGGTTGAGAAGTGTTTGGGTGACGAAGAGCGACAGTCAAGGTTCGCTGTAATGGATCGGGTCGATTTCACGCCTCCCGCTAGATTCCGGCGGAAGGGCGGCGTCGGGGTAGTAGAATGTGCGGCGCAACTGTTCGGTGATCCGGCTGGGGTGGCGGTGTCCCTGGTATGCGCCCCAAAATTGCATGAAGCGAAACCACAGAATGGACGGCAGGTGCCGCTGCAGGGATTTTTGGCGGCTGGCTTGGCGCACGTCGTTCCAGATGTTGCGGCTGATCAACTGCAGAAGATCGTTGAAGCTAAAACGCTCCGCCGGGAAGATTTGTTTGTAAGCCATCGCCTCGCGCCGGTAGCGGTTGTATACTCCATGCGGGGTTTCATGGTGGACGTGGATCACCTCGGCATCGGCGGCGTAGACGATGGAAAACCCGCGGTCCATAGCCTGGCGCGCCCAAGCCAAGTCCTCGAGCCCGGTCAGCGTCTCATCATAGGGTTGTTTTTGCCACAGTTCCCGCTGGATGGCGGCGTTGGCGTTGTTGCAGAAGGGGTGCGGCTGGCGCGGGTCGGATCGGTCGGGAAACCAGCTCTGGAAGATCTGCTGTTCAGAGAACCGGCTGTCCGAGTTGCCGCGCTGTTTGCCATAGCTCAGCGCGGTATGGGGGTCAGAAAGGGGAGCGAGCAGCCGTTCAAGCCAATCCGGATAAACCGGGTAGACGTGGGCGCTGGCAATGACCACTTTATCATGCTGGGCGGCTGCGATCCCCAAGTTGAGCGACCTTCCAAAGGAGAAATCCTCGGGGCGGAGGTGCAGCACCCGCGCCCCATGCGCCGCGGCAATCGCCGGCGTCCGGTCGGTCGAGCCCGAATCCACCAGGATGACCTCGGTCGCCTGGAGGGTCTGCTGGGCGATCCCGTCCAGCAGCCGTCCCAGGTGGCGCTCTTCGTTGAAGGCGCGGATTACAATCGAACAGTTCATTGAACAGTTCAGTGATTTTGCCTCAGCCGTCGTCGTCCTCATACCCCAGGCGTTCGAGCAGGTCGCCGGCGACCGCGCGGAACAATGCGCGGTGGCGCGGGGAAAAGTTGTTGCGCCAGCCGCCCGTCTTGCCAGTTCGAAAGGTCGGGGAACGCCGCGGGTCGATGCTGGCTTCCAGAATTTGAACCGCTTTTTCCGCGCTGACCGCGGGCTGGAAGCCGCGCCGGATGGCGTGATCCAGCACCATCAGCAGAGCCGCGCGGCGGTTGGCGGCGAAATCCTCAAAGCGCAGGGTGAGCACCTCGGGCTGATCCATCCAGGGGATGAAAGGCTCGAAGCGCTGGCGGATGTCCGGCAGCGCTTCCGGGACGGGCTTGCCGGCTGCCTGTGCGAGCGCCTCCGCCGGCGCGCCGGCGATGCTGGCTTCCAGGCGCTGGTCAAAATTCTTCAGCGTTTCGTGATAATAGCGGTGATGGATGTGGTTGGGCGCCATTTCTGCCACGTAGTGGACGTGAGAAACCGCCACGTCGCGCGGGTCGCGCACGATGAAGTAAGCCGCCATGCCCGCCCCGCACAGTTTTTCTACGATCGGCGGCGAGGCGTGCAGGTGACCGTAGCTGATATCCCCCGGCAGCAGGCGCTCCAGATCAGTCAAGATCTCGTCCAGCGAACGCTTGCGCCCCGTAAAGCCGTCGAAAGTCACCACCGCCGGCAGTCCGCTGTCCACCGCCGGACCGAGGCGTTTGAAGCCTTGCAGCACCTGGGTCAGCAGGTGTGTGCCGCTTTTGGGGAACGAGTTGGCAAACAGCACCGGCGAGGCGTCGAGCGCACCAAAGCGCAGCCTTTGAACAAAGCGCCTGAAACCGCGCCGCGCCAGCCGAGCCTGAAATTCGATTTGTTTAGAGCGAATCGGTAGAGCCTCCGGAGATCAACCCTGGAATGTGATTTCGACCACGCCCGGCAGCAGCTCGTAGATCGATGACCCGATCGCGCGCTCGAACCTGGTTTTGATCTCGAAAAACGCCCGCCATTTGGGCAGGGTATAGGCGTTGAACCCATAACGCGTGACCACATCGACCAGCCGTTTCTCCATCAGGCAGAAACCCTCTGGCAGGCAGATCGAATCGCAAAGCTGGATCAGACGGTCGTAGTCGGTGTACTCAATCCGATCCAGGTAGGATTGGATGAACTGGAATTCCTCTTCCGTGCCGTCCCACTCAGCCGAGCCTTCTGCCGCGTCCTTGTTCGGATAGGAATGGGTGATACAGATGCGGGCGGCGTCGGGGAAGCCAGCCTGATCGAGGAACCGAAAGCCATCGACCCCGTGGCGCATGCCGCTCGGACCGGCGCGCCGCCCAATGTCGTGCAGCAAGCCCAGCACCCAGGCTGTATCGGCGTTCAGCGCCGGGTGCGGTTCCGCGAGGGAGCGGGCGGCGCGGGCGACCTGCTGCGAATGCGCGACCCAGGCGCCCGGGTTGAGCGCCGCGGCCTCGCCCAGGATCGCTTCGGCGTGTTCGATTGTGGGGATGCGCAGTGTTAATGAACTATGGGTTGGGCTCAATTCGATACCAGATTCTTGACAGGAACCCGGCTGCATCGACTTCATCAAGCTGTTCGAGCACTTCGGGCTGGTCTTTTACACAATGCCAGGAATAGATCGTCGCGTGACCTGTCACATACATGGGAATAAAATCGGAATTCGGGTTTTCTTTGCAATAATCTGCCATCGCTTGAGTTGGGGTTTGATTAGTGTCCGCCTTGGAATCGCAGGGCAAGTTTGCCCCAAAATTACAGGCGTAGACGCTGTGATCCATACAACGCCAGATCGTCGATTGTTCGAAAACCTCGCTCGGTTCAGCGCTGGCATCCAACTCGGCGGCTTTGATAAACCCTTGCAGAATGGCATCGGTGATCTTCGGTCCGATGTAATGCGCATCGGGCTGATCGATTGTCCCTACGGCGGCGCAATAGGCAAAAGGGTCCGAAAACGTCTGCGGCGCCTGCGTTGGTTCTGGCGCTTGAGTTTCTTGCGGCGCGATTTCGGTTGCCGCCGGGGCGGCAGGTTTGTTTGCCCCCGAAGAGCAGGCGCTGACAAACACCAGGCTTGCCAGAACGAGAACCGACCACCAAATTTGTTTCGTGTTTTTCGTCATAGATTTTCTCCTGAAGGGGCGTATTATACCCCCGCAATACCGGTTACCAGTCGCTGTTTTGCTCATAACCGAGCCGGTACAAAAGGTCTCCGGTAAGGCTTTTGAAAACGCGTTTATTCTCGGCGCTGAAATGTTCGCGCCAGTTGCCGGGCTGACCCTTGCGAAAAGTGCCCGATTTTTTGGGCGCAACCGCCTGCGAAAGGAGTTCGATTTCGCGCTCCCGTTGGAGCTGTGGCTGGAAGCCACGCTGACACAGAAAATCGAGCAGCCGTTCGAGGGCAGCCTGGCGCGCCAGAATCAACTCCTCGAAGCGCAGGCAGAGCACCTCCGGCTGGTCGAGCCAGCCAAGATAACCCTCGTACTTGGACAGGATCGGGGAGAGCTCGGAGCCAGGCTGTTCCACGCCCTCGATCGCGGCGTTGATGCGCTGCTCCATGGTCTGGAGCGTCTCGTTGTAATAGCGGTGCATGCCGTGACCGGGGTGCATCTGCGCGGCGTAAAAGACGTGCGACACGATCATATCGCGCGGGTCGCGCAGTACGAATACCGTCGCCCAACCCGGCTGGGTGAGCAGCGAGATGAACGGCGGGCGCGCCTTCACGTATCCGTAGCTCACATCGCCCGGCAGCATGCGTTCCAGATTGGCTTTTACTTGAGCGTCCGGTTGTTTCTGGTTGAGTTCATCCCGGTTGACGGGCGGGAAACCGGTGTTGACAAACGGTCCGATCGCTGGCAAACCCTGAATGATCTGGTTGATCAGGTGCGAGCCAGACTTGGGCATGGCGTTGCCCAACACCGCCGGGGTGCTGTTCAGCCGCGCCGCGCCGTAGCGCAGCCCGACCGACAGACGCCGCAGCCGCCAGCGCACGACCTTGAGTTGGTATTTCGTGGCGTAGATGGGGTTCATTGAATTGGGGCGCGAACCGGCGCGGTGGGGTTTGGTTGGCGGCTGAGCCATACCAGTTCTTTGTCCTGCAGCAGGTTGATGACTTCCCAGACCGCCTGAAACGTCATCCCTAGCTCGGTCGCGATGTCGGCGACCGTGCGTTCGCCGTCGCAGCGCTCCAGGATTTCGAACAGCCGCCGGTGTCCCTCCGGGTTGGTGTGATAATCGATCCAGATCCCGTAGCCCGAACAAAACACCTCGCCCTTGAAAGCGTTCACCACGTACTGGTTGCGCTCCCAGGCTTCGATCAATTCCAGCACGACCTGTACCGAAGCTTGCAGGCGGTCTTCGGTCACGATCGCCGGCGTATCCAGGCTGGAGTGGTATTCGGCATAGGGCCAGCTGGACGACCCGGGCGGCTCGACGCGCGACAGAGACAGCATGGGCACGCGCACCCCGGGGGCGTTGAACTGCCGCTCGTCGTTGTTGATCACCGTGCGGTAGGGGGCGCTGTAACTGTGCGAGTCGAGCGCGGGCAGGGTGGCGCGGAAGCAGCGGTCAACCTGGCTTTGCGGCTGAAAAGACCCCTGCAGGGCATGCGGCGAATCGTTCCCCAGCATTTCCAGAAACAGCCCGCCGACCATCTTGGGCAGGAGCGGCTCGTTGTGGCTCAGGTAAGCCAGCGAGCCAATCGTCTCCGGGACGATCAACAAGCGGTACGTGTAGTACGGCTGCGGTCCGGCGAGCAGCGCCTGCGCAGCCTCCAGCCCAACCAGCACGCCGGTCAGGTCGTCGTTGACCATGGCAGGGTGGCACAGGTGGGCGGCAAGTACGAAAGTCTGTTCGCTCTGACCGGGGATGATCAGTTCGCCCACCTTGAGCGCCCCAGGCGTAAACTGGCTGCGTATCACCACCCGGTAGGAGGCTTCGTCCAGCGAATCGCGCAGAATGCGCGAGGCGCACAACCCCCAATCGCGCTCGTAATATTTAAAGACAAATGGGATGGCATGCGGTAAGCGGGGATGCACATGCAGGTGACGCAGAAGCTCCTCGCGGCTGACGACGCCCTCGAATGGGAGCGAATAGGAGACCACGTGAAGCGGGTGGTCTGCCGCGTCGATCAGGCGCCGCCCGTCAAGGGTTTCGAGGTATGCGGCGCTGCACGTCCACTTTTCGGGCACCCGCCAGGTCCAGCAGGGCTCGCCCGTTGGGTATTCGTGGACGATCATCTTACCCGCGGTTTCGGCTACCAGCCGCTTGAGGGCGAAGTCATAGCCGTCCGAGATCAGATCGCGGCGCAGAAACCACAGCTCGTAAATCAAATCCAGCATGTTGCTCATTTCAAACCTCGGGCTGAGGCAGGATCTCGAAGCTCCCATCGGGCAAAACTCGGGCATTGGTCACCAGAGACCAGGGGTCTTCGGTTAGAAAGCGATCCACTGCAGCGACAAAGGCGCGCAGCCGGCAGGTCGTCAGGCTGCCGTAATTGAGCGGCAGGCTGCGCCACTGGCGGCGCGCTTGCATCCATTCGACGACCGGATCCAGGGTCAACTCGGGCTGGAGCCGCGCCTCTCCCTGCATGATCTGGTGGCGCACATACAACTGGTAGGCGCGGGTTTGCCAGCCGGCGGCGGTGCGCACCTGTCCGCTAAATTCTTTCCAATAGCGGTACGGCACGTTGCAGCGCTGCTCGCAGTAGTGGAACATGGAAACCGCGCGCGCGTCCGCGCCGAGCAGCAGCAGCTTGAAATCGAGTTCGAGCATTCGCTCGAAAGCCGAGCCTGGACCAAACGCCGAGGGCGTGTCCCTGAAAGCCAGGTCCTCTGCATGGCAGCCTATCGCGGCGATGGACTGCATGGGGTGCAAGGTGCGGCGCGCCTGCGGCTGAAGCCGCACAAATTCGGAAAATGCGCCCATATCCCGCGATGGTGTTTGGGCGGGGTCGTACGGAACGCCCTGGGTGAAGTCGAAGTTGAAAGTGGGGACAACCAGTGTCCCTGATGATCCAATCGTGTCGAGCAGCGCATCCAGGTAAATCTGTAGTCCGCCAGCCGGGCGGCCCAGAAATTGGACGGCTGAATGCACTAAAAGGCCGTCGCCGGGTTGAATTCCGAGCTGCGCCAGAGTTTCGGCGACCTGTTCTTGGGTAACTTCACGCATGAGAGCGGCAGTTTCCGGGGGCGGCTAAAAGGGGATTTCAGCCTTCGTTGTAGTCTTCCCAACTCAGACGAAGCTGGTAAAGCTCTTTTTTCATACCCAGGTATTCGACCAACTGGATGATCGGTTCGTTGCCAAGCAAGATCTGAGCTTCGCAGGAATAGACTTCCTGGCGGCGGCACCATTCGATTGCCTGGCGCAGGAGCGCTTCGCCGATCCCCAGCCGGCGCACTTCAGGTTCGACCCACATGTCCTTGAGCTCGCCGACCATCACGCCGCCCAGGTATTCAGGGACGCGTTTGACGCGGGCGACGATGAAACCGACGATCTCGCCTTCCAGTTCAGCCACATAAAGAACGCTGAAGCGCCCAAGCGTGCGCCGGAACATGTCCAGCCAAAGCTGACCCACGTTCTCGACCTTTGGAAACGAATAGGTGTGCCGGCGCAGCAGATCATCGAGCTTTTCGTACAAAGCGGCGACCGCTGGGAAATCAGCCTCGACCGCCTCGCGGTAAATAACTTCGGGCGTAGAAAGGTCTGCGCTCATCAAGGGACTCCTTTGGGGATCTGTGGAAAATATTTCAGGCGACCGCCTGGCGGACTTCGGCGGGCCACTGGGAGGTATCCAACCCAAACTGGGCGAGGAAGGCAAAAGCCATTCGCTCCAGCCCAAACGCGGCGCAGCCGGTGTGGGCGGGCGAGCCGTCGGGAAGCGTGATGTTCAGATTGCGACCGAAGAAATCTTGGTGGTAGTTGTAGGAACCGACCGCCAGGGTCGATTCCTTATACGGCAGGCGGGCGCTTATCTCGAATTTAAGTTGGAAAGCGCTTTGAAATGCCGCCTGTTTACGGAATTCGCCGATAAAGAACGGGTCGTTTGCGCTCTCCACCCGGTAAGCCAGACCGATGCGTTCAAAGGTCTGGCGCATTCGCTGGCGGGCGGTTTCGCGGTTTTCGAGTACGAAATCTTTCGAACCGACAAAAATTACCTCGCGCATCGTGAAATCCCACAGCCGTTCGAGCGAAGCCAAATTGTTAGCTTCATAGCGAAAACAATGCCCAACCGCGGTTGCGATCACCTGCCCCTGCGGCAGAGGCTTATCCGCCAGAGCGAAGTACAGGTGATAGCAGACCGCCGGCGAGAGCAAATTCTTCACTGCCGCAAAAGATTTGGACGGGGATTGCAGCTCGCCTTCCTCGCAGGCGGCGTGCTGTGAGAATTCATCGATTACGTCCAGGTCGGAGCGGAGATGGGTCGCAAACGTGAGCGAATGGGGGAAGGCGCGAAAATAATTGACCCGCCCCAGGTAACTCGCCGGGATCATGGTTGGGAATCGGTAGGGAGCAGCCTGGAAAGAATCCGCCAGGGCGAGGAACTGGCTCTCGAAAAACTCCATCAGGCGGACGACCAATGGTCCGAACGCGAAGACGCCGGCGCTTTCCGGGCTGACTTCGCCCATCCGGATCAACTCCGGCATGGGGTCCAGCCGGCTCGGCACGGGCCGGTCCATGTAATCTTCCAGGATCTGGACTTTGGGCTTGATTGCGCCGTACGCCAGCGACTCGACGATCCGTTGGACTTTTTCGATCAACTCGGGCTGTGAAGTCCCCGGCTCCACCTGGAGCTGGATCCCCTCGGGGCTGACGCTCGCCGCGCGGATATGCTCGTCCGCATAAGCCAGCTTGGATTGGATCTCTCTGAGCATGAAATCCGGAATTGGCGTTCTCGGTTCGATTTGCAGCAAAACCAGGTCGGGCTTAGTTTCCATGGTGATCCTCCTGCAGAAAGCGGCAGATTTCCGGAATGCTGATCAGGCGGGCGATCCGGTCGGCGTCAATGGCGACTCCGTATTGCTCTTCGAGCTTGAGCATGACTTCCATGTGCCCCAATGAATCCCATTGCGGCAGGTCTCCGAACGCCAGGTCGGGGGTTACCAGTTCGAGCGGGACTTGAATCGCCTCCGCAAGCAGGTTCTGAACTTGCAGGGTCAGGTCTTGGTCTTCGTTTGTGTTCATCCTTTGGCAGCCTTCTTGATTTTCAAAACTCCTACGGGCTGGTATTCTGGGTTCCAAACACCGCCCGGCATGCCTTTGTCTTGCGATTGACTGTAAAAATGCGCCAGGTTGTCGCGCAGCTCGGCGCAATTTTTCAACGCGGCGAAGAGTTCGTCGTACCGGTTGTAATTCGAGGGGGTCTGTTCGGGCAGGTCGAACAACCTCCGCAAGGTTGTGTCGGTGTAACACCAGCCTGCAGAGGCGGCGTGCCACCAATCCTGACCGCGCCCCGCAGTGAGGGTGGCAAGCAGCAACCCGCCGGGGCGCAGGATGCGCAGGATCTCCTGCACAATCCGCTCCAGGTCTTGCGGGTCGTTGTGCTCCAGGGCGGAGATGGCGACGGCTGCATCCAGCGAGTCGTTGGGGATATCCGCCAGATGAGTCAGGTCTTGGTTATAAATCACCACCGACCCCGGACTGCGCCGAGTTGGGAGATAGCTGGCGAGATCGCGCCCAAACGCCAGCGTCCGGACAGCCCAGCGGCGATAGAACGGGCCTGGCAGCGGGCGGGTGAAACCGTGCGCCAGCGCGCGCCGGTCCGGGTCAAGGTCCGTTGCACGTAAGCCGCGCGCCTGGAAGCGGTTGCGATAGCGCACAGGGAGCGTTTGGCGGCTCAATCGATCTACGCTAAGCACCTGCGCGCCCGCTTGAGCCAGATACCACTGCAAGAGACCCACGCCGGCGCCGGCTTCCAGGATGGTTTTCCCCGCGACGGCGCCGAGACTGTGGATCGTCCACGTCAGATCCAGCAGGTAGTGCCAGCCAAACTCAATGCGCAGCGACTTCGCCATTTGTTTGAGTTCACTTACCAGCGAGCGGTGCTCATCCAGGAGTGAAACCGACAGAATCTCGATTTTTTCCTGGGTCGGGTGGATGGTCTGATCGAATTCAGCCACCAGCCCTGGCGCTGACCCGGCGGGGTTGGGGGGCGCTGAGGTCAAGCGTCCTCCAGTAAGAAGGGGGTGTCTTGATCTTCTCCGTCATCTTCGGTGCGCAGCCTTTTTGCCAGGCTCAGATCCTTACCGGTTATACCTTCCAGCAGGATTTGGATCGTTGGCGAATTTTCGGGAAGCAGGTCTTGCCAGGAAAACGCTTGAAGCTGAACATACCCCTTGCGGTAGCCGTCTTTGAGGTAGTCCTCAAAGCTGAGCGAGGAACGGAAGAGCTGGCAGTAAAGAAACCGGCGGGCGTTCTCTTTGAACTCCTGCGGGACCGCAATCTCCTCTTCGTTCAGGAACCGGTGCAGCGTGGCATCATATTCCGCCCGGTCCTGCGGAAAGAAGACGATGGGATACTGGGTATAGCGCGCTTTGCCAGCGCAGAGCACCGGCGTGTTGAGCAAGGTGCTCTCTAACCCAATGGATGAGTTATAAATCAAGATGAACTTCGAACGTTGAATAAGCTCGTAGGAACTCAGGTATTCCTGTGAATCGATGAACACCACGTTGGGCAGGCGGTCGACTTTGGTCTTTGCAACCCACTCGCGGACGCTCTCGCGGCTCTGTTTGGCGGTGCCGGGGCGCATCTCGTCCGGGTGGGCGCGGATTACGAACAAAGTCTCCGGTTGACGGCAGATGACCGTATGCAGCGCGTCCAGCCAGTCGAACATATTGGAGAAGAGCGTGTTGGCGTGCGTCTGGCTGGTGTCGTAGATCACATTGGTAAAGATCGGGACGATCTGACGGAATTGCCCCGATTTTTCGAGAAAAGCCTGATCCAGGCTGCGCATCTCGGGCCAGAAGCGGATGCCCGCCATCGTGAACTGCCCTTCGAACCGGCGCTCGAGGTATTGGTCGAGCCGCTCTGCCTGGGCTGTGTTCAACTCGAAGCCGCTTGGAATGGTGATCGGGTATGCCGTGGCGTCGCCCTCGGTGAAGAAGGCTGAGAAGCGCTGAAATCCGACTTCATACGTGATGACGCGCAGCCCGCGCGCGGCGGCAATCCAGCGCGCGACTGCCTCGGGATACATCATGCCGTTGAAAATCACCGCGGTGGCAGGTTTGACTTTGTCTAAAAAGGCTGAAAATTCTTGGGCAACGTTGTAGGCGGACAGAATATATTCGCGCAGCAGGTAGCGCGTCGGCTCGTTGTCCTGGAGGGTGTAGCGCCGCAGCGCCCAGCGGATCGAGGGGACGACCAGCTTGCCGAGCGGGATTGTGAGACCGGGCGTGACCAAGGAGCCTTTGATCTTACTGTATTCAAAATTGCTCAACTCGGCGATATCGAGGTGTTTGAGCTCTTCGACCAGGTCCGGGTCGGGCGTATAGTTAAACCAATGGACGTCGGCGCCATAGTGGATGCGGCGCGACTGGCGGATGCACGCCCGGCACGGCGGCGGCTTGTAGAAGTCTTCCCGGTTGGTACCCAATACACAATGGCTCATCCCCCGGCTGCAGACGAAGTGCTGCACGGGTACGCCCGCCAGCCGCAGCCCCCAGCTTGCCAGGAGCGAAAAAGCGGCGTTTTGGCTGAGACCGGTGATGCGGGCTGAAGCGTTAAAGAATACTACGGGCTCTTGGGCTGAGGTGCGCGGCGCATGAAGGGCTACCTGGCGCGCCAGTGTCATCACCCTCAAATGGTTCCCCCATTCCGATAACCGTGTGCGTAATTTTGTCTGGGGCATAAGGACCGTTAAGACCTGTAACTCCTAGCTGATCATCTTCTGTGGAACTGCCTGGCTGGCAAAATACGCCGCGGAGAGGCGCTGGATGGCGATCAAAAAGCCTTCGCCCTGGCGTTGGTGGCCGCGCCAGATTTCCGGGATCATCGTTCCATGATACTCGCCAAGCACCTGGAAGAAACGCACCCAATCGATTGCGCCTTCCCCGATCTGCAGACCCTCGCCGTCCAGCCCGGCGGCGTCGGAAAGATGCAGGTGACCGATGTACGGCAGCAGGATGCGCACCTGCTCGTAGAAATCCACGTGCGCCCAATTGCAGTACAACTTATGGTGAGACGAATCGTAACAGAAATTGAGCCCGTTTTGTTCGACGAAGTCGCGTATCTCGTAGGCGTCCATAAACGCGTTTGTGAGCCACTGCCCGCCGAAATACCAGGGGCGCGGCGGCAGGTTCTCCAGCAGCAGTTCAACCCCGTGCGCATCCAGCTCGTTGATCGAGCGGTGCAGGTTGGCGTAAAGCAGTTCGGTGTCCTGGATCGGGTGATCCAGGCTCATCGCCCCGGGGTGGATCACGACTTGAGGTGTCCCGACAAAGAAGGGCGCCAGATCGCGGGTCAGATCGATCGTCTTCTGCAGCAATTCACATGAGGCGCGGCGCTGGCGCTCGTCCAGCGTGCACAGATCGACCAGCGTGCGGTCCCAGAACTCGGGGGCGTGCACCACCAGGCGCAGCGGTTGATCCGAATTTTCCGAGTAATCCCCGCCCGGGTATGGCTCGTCCAGGTCCTGGTCGGTGAAGTGAAACTCGACCATGCGCGGGTCGTATTGAAGCATTTCTTTGAAATCGCGAAAGCGGACTGTAAAGCCATAATCCATTGGAAGCGTGTGCTCTTTTTCGAGCGCGATGTGGACGCCCAGGTCGCGCTCCAGGAATGGCTCGTCTTCCTCGATTGTGCGCTCCGCCACCCGCCCGATCAACTGGGTGTAATGTTGGGGCGAAATTCCCAGGGCGGGACCTTTGACGGCGACCATGCTGGCGGTGAT
>MWTA01000085.1 GCA_002050125.1 Anaerolineae bacterium UTCFX2
CTCTTAAAGAGTGGTTTCAAACCGAATTCCAGCTTCCAGCCGTGATTGCCAACGACACCAACGCGGCTGCCTGGGGTGAATACCGCCGCGGTATCGGTCGAGGGACGCGCTACTTCTTTTATACCAACATCGGCACGGGCATCGGCGGCGGGATTATCATCGACGGCAGCCTGTACGACGGGCAGGGTTTTGGGGCTGGCGAGTTCGGGCAGACGTTTGTCCCGGACTGGACCGCTGCCCGACCGGGCGTCGAAGAGCGGCTGGAAAACCTGTGTTCGGGACTGTCGATCGAAAAGCGGCTGCGCACGCCGGGCTACGTTCCGGGCGCGTCCGCGCTGATGAAGCTGTGCGATGGTGATCTAACGCGCATCGACTGCCGCTTGCTCCACCAGGCGGCGATCCAAGGAGACCCCTTTGCGCGCCAGGAAATCGAGCGGGTGGGCTGGACGATTGGGATTGCGCTCTCGAACGTGCTCAGCCTGGTCAGCTCGGAGCGGATTGCCCTCGGGGGAGGCGTCTCGAACATGGGCGAGCTGCTGCTGGGGGCGATTCGGCGCTCGACCAAAGAGCATGAATTTGTCAACAGCGTGGGGCGCTACGAGATTTTTCCTTGCGAGCTGAAGGGATCGATCGTGCTGGTGGGGGCGATCCTGCTGGCGGCAGAGAAAGTTTTATAATCCATCCGCGCCCATCCGTCCGTCTGAAGCGTTTTGATGGACGGGGGCGTTTTAATCTCTTATAAGTGAAGGGCGTTAAAGCAGCATGCAAAGTTCCAGTCGTTTTTTACCCGGTTCGCAAATCGAAATTATCCGCCCCGAGACCCAGGGCGGCGCCATCCGGCACGCCTTGTTTGATTTCGACGGGACGATCTCCCTGATCCGCGAAGGCTGGCAGGGGATCATGATCCCGATGATGGTCGAAATCTTGCTCGGCACGCCGAACCACGAAGCGCTGGCGGAGGTGGAAAGGGTCGTGAAGGAATACGTCGCGCGCCTGACCGGCAAACAAACCATTTATCAGATGATCCAGTTGAGCGAGGAGATCGTGCGCCGCGGCGGAACCCCCCTCGCGCCGGCTTATTATAAAGACCTGTATCACGAACGGCTCTCGGACCACATCCGAAACCGGATCGCAGACTTGAAGTCCGGTCGGGCACAGCCCGAGGATCTGAGCGTGCCGGGGAGCATCCGCTGGCTTGACGTGATGAAAAAGCACGGTGTGATGTGCTATCTGGCTTCCGGCACCGATCAGCAGTTTGTGGACGAGGAAGCGGCGCTGCTCGGTCTGACGGATTATTTCGAGGGAATCTATGGGGCGCAGGAGGATTACGTCAATTTCTCCAAGAAAATGGTGATCGATCGGATCATCCAGGCGTATCAATTGCACGGCAGCAATTTCGTGGCTTTTGGAGACGGCTATGTCGAGATCGAGGACACCAAATCGGTCGAGGGAATTGCGGTCGGGGTGGCTTCCGACGAGAAGAACCGCTGCGGTGTGGACGAATGGAAACGCAGCCGGTTGATCAGCGCCGGGGCGGATCTCATCATTCCGGATTTCCGGGAAATCAGCCGGCTTGAAAATTACCTTTTTCCAAACCATAGGGTGTGAAATGCCTTATCCACAGTTTGACCGCACAAAGTTGATCTTGAAGCCGCTGCGCGAACGGCAGAATGACCTGAAACGCGAGGTGATGATTTACCCCGATTCTCCCTACGAGCGCGTGCCGCAGCCCGACCTGGACGTCCTGGCGGAGCGGATTGTCGCCGCCCGGCAGCGCAACGCGCCGGTCATCGTGATGATGGGCGCGCACGTGTTGCGCCGCGGAAATTCGCCGCTTTTGATCGATTTGATGCAGCGCGGCTTGGTCACACACATCGCGATGAACGGCGCAGTGGCGGTCCACGATTTCGAGTTTGCCCTGATCGGCGAGACCACCGAGAGCGTCGCCAGGTATATCTCCGAGGGTCAATTCGGTTTGTGGCAGGAGACCGGGCAGATCAACGATGCGATGGCGGCGGCTTACCGCGATGGGATCGGGATGGGCGAGGCGATCGGCAGGATGATCCACACGGGCGATTTTCCATACAAAGAGACCTCGATCCTGGCGCAGGCTTACCGGCTGCAGGTCCCGATCACGATCCACGTCTGCATTGGGCAGGACATCATCCACGAACACCCCAACCTGGACGGCGCAGCGATCGGAGCCAGCTCGTACACCGATTTTCTGGTGTTTGCCGAAGCGGTTCGACACCTCGAGAACGGCGTGCTGCTCAGCATTGGGACGGCGGTGATGGGTCCGGAGGTCTATCTCAAAGCGCTGGCAATGGCGCGCAACCTCGCCCGCCAGCAAGGTCAGACCATCGCCCATTTCACAACCGCGGTGTTCGACCTGCACGACCTGGGGCCGGATTACCGGCTGGAGGCGCCGCGCGGGACAGCCGCCTACTATTACCGTCCCTACAAGACCATCCTGGTGCGCACCGTCCAGGACGGCGGCGAAAGCTTTTATATTCAGGGCGATCACGGCTTGACGGTGCCCAACCTGTATCATCGAGTGATCGAGCAGTCTGGCGCGCCTGAACGATAATAACGACAATGATAAAAAAACAGCGCTTAGAAGAAATCCTTGACAGGTTGAGCGAGCTTCGCGTTCTGGTTTTTGGGGACTATTTTCTCGATTACTATCTGACGCTGGATCGCAGCTTGAGCGAGATCTCGCTCGAGACCGGCTTGGAAGCCTACCAGGTGGTAGAGACGCGCAAATATCCGGGCACCGCCGGGGTGGTGGCTGCCAACCTGCGCTCGCTGGGCGCCGACGTGCTGGCGCTGGGTCTGGGCGGCGACGACGGCAACGGGTATGATCTGCGCCAGAAGCTGATCGAGGCGGGGGTAGATGTGCGCGGTTACCTGCAAGCGCCAGGGTTCGCGACCCCCACCTACCATAAGCCCATGATGCGCGAGCCTGACGGGTCGCAGCATGAACTGAACCGCATGGATGTCAAGCCGCGCCGTCCGCTCGAGCCGGAGCTGGAAGACCGGTTGATCGAGGCGATGCGCTGGCTTCTGCCAGAAGCCCACGGGATGCTGGTGGTGGATCAGGCGCGCAGCCTGAACTGCGGGACGGTCACCGACCGGCTGCGCGCCGAGATCGAACGGCAGGCGGCGCAAAACCCCGACAAGGTCATCCAGGCGGATTCGCGCGAATTCCTGGGGCGTTTCGGATCGGTGATCTTGAAGGCGAACCTCGGCGAAGCTATGCGCGCCGCCGGGTTGAGCAATTCTGCGGATGAATATGCGGTGGACCGCGCCGAACGCTGCGGGCGGAGCCTGTGCGAACGCGCCGGGCGTCCGGTTGTGATCACCCTGGGCAGCGAGGGCATCTATCTGGTAGAGCGCCCTGGGCAGGCGGGCATTTTGATCCCTGCCATACCCGTGTCGGGACCGATCGATATCGTCGGCGCGGGCGACAGCGTCAACGCCGCGGTGGGAGCTGCGTTGTGCGCCGGAGCGACCCTGGCAGAAGCCGGCTTCCTGGGCAACCTGGTAGCTTCAATTGTGATCCAGCAGATCGGCGTCACCGGGACAGCCAGCCCCGCCCAGGTGCTGGCGCAGTTTCAAGCGCATTTTTCGGATTAATCGAATCTGGTCCGCGCTTGCCGCGGTCACTCGCGCCGCTTGAAGGCGGAGTCGAATGCCTGTTCGGAAGGGGGGAAGTTATTCCGCTGGACCATCGCCAGGGCGTCCTGCGCGCCCCATTCGCGATCCATGCCGTTGTCCTCCCATTCGATCGAGAGCGGTCCCTGGTAGCCGATGCGATTTAAGGTGCGCATGACCTGCTCCCAATCCACCTCCCCATGGCCCGGCGAGACGAAATCCCAACCCCGGCGCGGGTCTCCAAAATTCAGATGCGAAGCCAGGATCGAGTTGAAGCCGTCCAGGTTGCGGCGGGTGTCTTTGACGTGCATGTGGAAGATGCGCTCGGGGGAGTTCTCCAGAAACTTGACCGGGTCGACAAACTGGTGGATCAGATGGCTGGGATCAAAATTGACGCCAAACGCGGGGTGGTGGTTTACGGCTTGCAGCGCCCGATGCATGGTGTGGATGTCGTAGGCGATCTCGGTCGGATGGACTTCGAGCGCAAATTTCACCCCCAGGTCGGCAAACACGTCGAAGATGGGGAGGAAGCGCTCGGCAAAATCCTGGTAGCCGGCGGCGATCATGTCATCCGGGGTGGGGGGCCAGAAATAGAGCTTGCGCCAAATGCTGCTGCCAGTAAACGCCGTGACGACCGGGACATCCATAAGAACCGCGGCGCGCGCGGCGTTTTTCATGTGCTCGGCGGCGCGTTGTTGGACGCTTTCTGTTTTGCCGTCGCCCCAGACGCTCGCCGGCAGGATGGCTTTGTGGCGCTCATCCTGAATGTCGTCACAGATGCACTGACCGACGCTGTGGTTCGAGATGGCGTAGCACTTCAAATCGTAGCGGGCAAGCAGATCTTTTTTCTCACGCGCATAGCTGTCTTTGGAGAGGCAGGCTTCGACATCGAAATGGTCTCCGCCGCTGCCCAGTTCCACCCCTGCGTAGCCCCATGCCTGGAGCTTTTGAGCCAGAACCTCCAGGGGAAGATCCCCCCACTGACCGGTGGTTAAGATGATGGGTCGAGTCATTGTGTTTTCCTGTTGGATATCCTGCCGCGGCGGGATGAGGGAGTCATTTCGCTAATTTTTGCGCCGCCCAGGCTGCCACGCCAAGGATTCCCGCGTTAGCGCCCAGGCTGGCGATGACGACCTCGACTTGATCGGCGGGCATCATAAAAACCTGCAAACGAATCCTGCGCCGGATCGGGTTTAGCAGCAAGTCTCCCGCGCCAGCCACGCCGCCCGCCAGAATCACTTTGCGGGGTCCTACGGTCACCAGGATGTTGCTGACCGCAACCCCGAGGTAATCTCCGACCAATTCGTAAATTTCATTGGCGACCGGGTCGCCCTGCCGGGCGGCTTGCCAGATCAGCTCCGGGGTAATGTTGTTGAGGTCCGCTCCCGCCAGGCTGCCCAGCGAGGTGGTGCGCCCTTGCAAGACCGCCCGCACGCCCAGCGCGGCGATGGCGGGTCCGCTAACCAGGGATTCGAGGCAGCCGCGCCCGCCGCAGCCGCACTGCGGGCCGTTCGGGTCGATGCATTGGTGTCCCAACTCGCCGCCCGTCCCCCCGATGCCAAGGTGCAGCCGCCCCTCGATGACCAGACCCCCGCCGATGCCCGTGCCCAGCGTAAAACAGGCGATGGTATCCACGCCTTTGCCCGCGCCGAACTTCCATTCGCCGTAGGTGATCGCGCGCGCATCGTTGAGGAGCGCGGCCGGCAGTCCGGTCTTCGCTTCGAGGGTGCGGCGCAGCGCCACGTTGCGCCAGTTGCCCGGCAGGTTGGGCAGGAAAAGGACCAGCCCCTGGTCGAGATCGAGCACGCCCGGGACGCCGACGCCCACGCCGCCGATGTCCGCAGTCGAAAAACCGCCCTCCTGGATGGTCTCCAGGATCTGGTCGGCGATGCGCCCCATCACCGCTTCGTGTCCGAGGCGCCCCAGGGTCGGGGTAACGCTGGCATGGACGACCTCCCCGGCGGACAGGTCAACAATGCCCGTTTTGATGTTGGTGCCGCCCATGTCGATGCCGATGAAGTGTTTCATTCAGAACCTGCCTTCGCCGGGGAGGGAATTTGAATTATTTGATGTACGGGCGCAGGACGTCGCGCGAGAGCAGGAAGCCGCGCAAGACCAGATCCTCGGTCTTCTCAAATGCCCGATCTTCATGCTCGATGCTGATGACGTAATTGTAGCCGGCGCGGTAGAGAGCGCTGATAAAGCGGTCCCAGCGGATCTCGCCCAAGCCAGGCAGGCGCGGCACCTGCCAGCCCATGCCCTGCGCAAGGGCGCCGTTCTGATAAAAGCCCTCGCGGTCGATTTCCAAATCCTTGGCGTGGACGTGGAAGATTTTGCTCGCAAAATCGCACACTACCCGCTCGTAGTCGATCATTTGCAGAACCAGGTGGGAAGGATCCAGGTTCAACCCAAAGTTGTCGTCGGGGATGATCTCCCACATCTTTTTCCAGATAGCGGGCGTGCTGGCGAGGTTGTTGCCGCCGGGCCATTCGTCCCAAGAGAAGATCATCGGGCAGTTCTCGATCGCGATCTTCACCTGGTGTTCGGCGGCAAATTTCACGATGGGCGGCCAGACGCGGGCGTATTCTTCGAGATTGGCTGGCACGGTCTTGTTCTTGTCCTTGCCGACGAAGGTGCCGACGACCGGAACTTCTAAAAGCTCGGCTGCCACGATCACCTGCTTGAGGTGGTCGATGACGTGCTGGCGGTGTTCCGGGTCTGGGTGGAGCGGGTTGGGGTAATAGCCCAGGGAGGAGATTTCGAGACCCTTATCGCGGACCATCGAGCGGATGTTCGCAGCCTGGGTCTTATCCAGGCTGGCGACGTCGATGTGTGTCACACCGGCGTAGCGGCGGCTGGCTTTTTCGAACGGCCAGCAGGCGATTTCGATCGTCTCGAAGCCGTTTCCCGCAGCCCAATCGGCAATCTGTTCCAACGACCACTGTGGAAGAGCGGCGGTGAATATGCCAAGTTTCATTTTTTTTCCCTCCAGAAAATTATTGGTTTAAATTTGATGCAGGTAGTTCACTTTCCAACTTCGCACCAACGGCTTTCTTTAGCCGATTTTTCGATTGCCTCACAAAGCAGCATCTCATAGTGCCCATCCGCAAAGGTCGGGAAGTCGGTTTTGGCGGAAAAGTCGCCAGCCCGCAGATAGCGATAGACCGAACCGATCAACTGCTTGAACGTGTCTGGAAAACCTTCCTGGTGACCGCCGGGATAGCCGATGACCTGGCGCACTTCGGGATCGACCAGCGAAGGGTCTTTCATCAGGACGCTGTTTGGCTCGTCGCGGTGACCGATCCAAAGGTCGTTGGGGTGCTCCGAATCCCAGGAAACGGAGGATTTGGCGCCGTCGATCTCGAAATAGAGGCGGTTTTTGCGCCCGGCGCAAACCTGAGCGACGGTAACCACGCCGCGGACGTTGTTCTCGTAGTGCAGCAAGATCGTCGCATAATCCTCGGTGAAGATCGGCTGGTCGACGTAATCTTCCGGTTTGAGGATTTTTCCAGAATATGTATCCACCGGTTTGGTGGGTTTTTTGCGGGTTGGCAGGAAGGTCTTGAAATCGGCGAAAACGCTTTCGATGCGCAGCCCGGTGATGAACGTCATCAGATCGAGCCAGTGCGAGCCGATGTCGGCGACCGCCCGCAGCGTCCCGCCCTCTTCGGGGACCAGGCGCCAGTTCCAATCGGTTTCGTAGAGCAGCCAATCTTGCAGGTAGGACCCTTGCAGGATGAACAAATCGCCCAGTTCGCCTTTCTGGACCATCTGGCGGGCTTGTTGAACCAGAGGGTAGAAGCGCAAGTTGAAATTGATCGCGTTCACGCGCCCGGTTTGGGCAGCCAGCCTGACCAACTCCGCCGATTCGGCGCTGGTCATGGCGAGCGGTTTCTCGCAGACCACGTGCTTGCCAGCCAGCAGCGCCGCCCGGGCGTGCTCGAAGTGGAACTGGTTGGGGGTAGCCAGGTGAACGGCGGTGATGGCTGGGTCGGCAAGCATGGCCTCGTAGGATGGATAGGCGGTCTCAATGCCCAGCTCGGCGGCTTTTTTTTGCGCCTGTTCGTAAGTTGATTCGACCAACCCGGTCACGCGGATGTTGTTGCGGCGCAACCCTTCAAGGTGGGCGGGGCCGATAAAACCCGTACCGGCGATGCCGACGCGGATCTCCTGGTTCTCGCTATGCGTTCCCATGCTTTACCTCCTCAGGGATGCAGTTTTTTGAAATCATCTAACATGGTCGCGGTGGTGGTTGCGCCGGAGCGCGTGACGCCCGCGTCGATCATATCCAATAGCGCCGGGAGGGTGCGCACGCCGCCCGCGCATTTGACCTGGATGTGCGGACTGACGGTGCGGCGCATAAGTCTCACGTCCTCCAGCGTTGCACCGGAAGGGGCATAACCGGTGGAGGTTTTTACGAAGTCCGCCCCGGCTTCTTCGACGAGCTGGCAGGCTTTGACCTTCTGCTCGTCCGTGAGGTAGGCGTTTTCCAGGATTACCTTGATCAGGATCCCCTGCGGTTTTGCGACCGCAACCACCGCGCGAATGTCTTCACGCACATAATCGTATTTTCCCGAGCGCAGCGCTCCGATGTTCATGACCATATCCAGCTCTTCGGCGCCGTTGGCGATTGCGTCCTGGGCTTCGTAGACTTTGACGGCGGTTGTAGAACTACCGTGCGGAAAGCCCACCACCGCGCCGACCGCAACCCCCGACCCCTTCAGGATTCCCACGCACAGCGGCACATCCGCCGGTTTGGCGCACACCGAAGCCACCTGATATTTCTTGGCAAGCTCACAACCCGCGATCACCTCTGCTTCGGTCATCTCGGGTTTCAAGAGCGAGTGATCGATGACTTTGGCGAGCTGTTCATAGGTGATTGTTTTGCTGTTCAATTGCGTTGTCATTTTGATCGTCTTTTGCCTCCATGAAGGTTTGCGATAGATGTTGTATGCTGCGTGTGTAGCGCCGGATCCTATTTATTTTATCGGGTTGAACCACAGGTCGATCGGACGGGCGACACCCTGGGGCTTGAAGGGCATCTCAACGGACTGACCCAGACCGGCAGACTGGTAACCCGCGTAGAGCGCCTCCTGCACAAAGCGCCCGTCCTCGCCGGTGACAATGCAGGTCTCTTTGCCGCGCACACAGCGGGCAAAGTGCACCATTTCCTGGGGAAAGCCGTAATTGTAAAGCTCGTCGAACACCGGGTAGGTCCAGCCCTTGGTGGTGGGCGCTTTTTCGACGGCATAACCATAGCCATTTTCGCTAAAGGTGGGGATGGCGTTGCCCATGAGCAGGTTAGCGTAGGCGACCCCTTCGCTCCCGTAGACTTCCATGCGGTCGTCCATTCCGCCGCGCTTCGCCCAACTGTCTTCGATCAACCCCATTGCCCCGTTCTCGAATTCGAGGATGCAGATGCTGTTGTCTTCGCCTCTGGTCAGATTGCCGTGCACGTGGGTGCTCATGCGGGCGGTGACTCTCTTGAGCTTGGGCCGTCCTAAGAACCAGTAAGCGAAGGCGATACCGTGGCAGCCCATGTCCATAAACACGCCGCCGCCGGACTGGTTCACATCCCAAAACCAGGCGCCGTGAGGACCAAAGTGCTTCTCGCTTTGCTTGACCAGGTACAGGTCTCCGAACGCGCCCTGGTCAGCCATCTCTTTCACCTTCACATACTTGGGCGCAAAGAACAGCTCCTCGGCGTACATCAACAGAACCCCCTGTTTTTGGCAGGTTTCGATCATCAGGTCGGCTTCTTCGAGCGTCATGCAGAGCGGCTTTTCGCATACCACGTGCTTGCCGGCGTTGGCGATGTCAACCGTCATCTGGCAGTGCAAACGGTTGGGGGCGGTGATGGTGACCATCTCGATCTCGGGTTGTTTGAGCATTTCGCGGTAATCGGTGTACACGTTGGGGATGTTGTATTTCTTCGCCAGGTCGGCGGCGTGTCCCGGGGTGGGGGAGGCGACCGCCACAACTTCGGCTTCGTGCGGCAGGATTTGAAACGATTCAGCGTGAATGGTTGCTTCGAACTGCGAGCCGATAATGCCTACTTTAACCTTACCCTTATTTGCCATTTTTACCTCCGGGGGTTGGGATGAAAAGATTTGTTTTCGATTTGTCGAAAATCGCGCATCCAAATCGCACGTTTAGCGCGCGTCCTATGAAAACCGGCGGGCTGTGCGAACCGGGATTGGGGGTTTTGGGTTCAACCGTTTGCGTTTTCTATTATAAAAGATAACCGTGAAAAATTCGACCGTAAGATCAGCATAATCCAGGAGGGTCTCGGAAACGGGCAGAATAATTGTTGGTAAAATGGAGACATGGAGCCTGTGCCTGGAATTGTGGTTACGAACGAGGTCGTTTTGCCCGAAAACGAGCTTAAATTCAGCTTTGTCCGCGCTTCGGGACCGGGCGGTCAGAACGTGAACAAAGTCGCGTCTGCGGTGCAGCTCCGCTTCGATATCCGCAATTCTCCTGCGCTTTCACTGGAGGTCAAAGACCGGCTGATCAAACTGGCAGGCAGCCGCGTCACTGAGGACGGCGTGATGATTATCGAAGCCCGGCGCTACCGCACGCAGGAACAGAACCGTTTCGACGCCACCCAGCGCCTGGTCGCCTGGATCAGGAAGGCGCTGGAGAAGCCCAAAACCCGCAAAGCTACCCGCCCGACCGTTACCGCCAAAGCCGCCCGGATGAGCGCTAAACGAAAGCGCGGCGAGGTCAAACACCTGCGCCAATACATCCCCGAGGACTGGGAATAACCCTCGCTCCTACTGCGTCGCTGAAGAGGTTGGGGTCTCGGTCGACGGGATGGTCTTGGTTGCCGAGATCGTCTCGGTTGGCGGGACGGTCTCGGTTGCCGTGATCGTCCCGGTGACTGTGGGTACCGGGGTAGGCGTGGCGGGCAATGGCGTGGCGTTGACCGGGTCCCAGGCGAGCAGCAGGTTCAGGATAGTCAGATTTGTTTCAAAGTCCAGGTCCCGTGCGCCGGAGGGCGCCAGATCAATGGCTGCCAGGGCGCCGCGTGAAAGCGCCCAATCGACCAGCGCGCCGGTAGATTGACAGTCTTCTGTGCGCGGAGGGTAGTGGAAATTGCTGATCGCGTCGATTGCCTGAGCCAGCGCGATCGAACGACGATCTCCTCCATTCCCCGCGGGATACGCCCCCGCGCCCCCGCTGCGATAGTTGATCAGCGTCTCGATCTTGCGGGCGGAGATGAATTTAGCTGCCGCCTGGGTTTCCGGCTCGGAGAGCGGGGTCGAGCCCGCCGAAGCCGGATCGGTGGAGAGGCAGTCTTGCCCTTCCCATTCCGTCTGCCAGTTCAGGGGAAAGTTGCGGTTCAGATCCACGCCGTGGGCGTTGAAGCACCCCGCGGCAGCCGCCCCTAAGGCTGCGCCGTCGGGGTTAAGCCCGCGCAAAATGTAGAGCGTGATCCCCTCGGGTACGAGGCGCGGGTTGGCTTGCAGGTGAGCGATGAGTTGGTCTGCCAGGGCGGCGCTGTTGCCATCCGCCGCGCCGTGCATCCCGGCGATGATCATCCTTTCGCGGTCGCCCAGCCCGAAGCGGAAAACTTCGATCTGCCGCGCCTCAACCGACTGACCGATTACGATGCGCCATTGATCAAATGCGGGGGTGAAGGGAGTGATGGAAGGGGGCAAAGTCACGCTTGGCGGAGCGGCCCCGGTCGCTTGCAGCGCCCGGGTGGAGCTGGGCAAGGCGGCGGCGCCCGGCGTAAGCGTCCAGGTGGGCGGGAGCTGGTAGACCGGCAGCTCCGCTGGCGGGCTCCCTGGGGGCGGCGGTGGATTGGCGGCGGGCAGAGCCAGCAGATTGGATTGCAAAAGCACAAAGAGCAAAAGCGCAATCGAGGCGAACGCCAGCAGCCCCAGCAGGGTCAACAGCAGCCCGCCGAGCAAGCCAATCCCTTTTTTGGAATTAGCCTGCAGCTTTAACTGCGGCTTTGGCGGCGTCTTCTTCTTTTTCTGAGCTGGTTTATTTGCCGGCGTTTCGGGGGGCGGCGCAGCGCTCGCCGCGCCGGACGTTTCACTTTCACCCGCTGGTTGAGCAGGCTCATGTTCGTGGTTCAACGCCTCGTCGGGCGAGACGGGCGTGCTGCCGCTGGCAGCCGGCAGCCGTTCGAGCGCCTGGCGGATGTGTGGGTCATCGGGGCGCAGCGCCTGGGCTTGTTCCAGACAGTAGCGCTTTTTATCGGGTTCATCAAAACAGGCTGCCAGCCACAGCCAGGCTTGCGCTTCTTGCGGATCCGCTGAAAGCACCCCGGCGAGCAGGGCGCGCCCGCGCTTGCGATCGCTGGACTGGATAGCCCGGATCGCTTGTTCGAGCTGGTTATCTGGTTCGGGGCGGTCGTCGTTCGGCATGAGAGCGCCTCCATAGACGCTGGATCAGACGCTGGATCGACGCAATCGGACGATGATCTGGTTGGGATTATATCAGTTGCTGTCGATCAGGAACACGACCAACTTACCCGGCCCGTGCACCCCGATTGTCAGGGTCATTTCGATATCGGCGGTGCGCGACGGCCCGCTGACGATCACGACCGAAGAAGCGTTCCGGACTGCGGGCAGGGGGAGCGCTTCGGAAAGCCGTTCATAAAGGTGGGTGCGCGCAAGCACTGCCAGATGTATCTCCGGCAATAAAGAGGCGGTCAGGGGGCAGCCCGGACCGGCAGGCAGCGCCAGAGACCCCGATTCGGCGATGCCCGCCAGCGCGCCGGTGAGACCAACCTTGATCTCCGGATTGGCGGCGTGGGCGATCTCTATCCCAGCCGCCTGCAACGCGTCGAGCAGCCCGGCTGGCAGATAAGGCGCCTCCCAGGCTTGGATTTGGCGAACCTGGACGGAAGCGAGGTAGTCCAGAACGCGCTGCGGCAGGTCGGCGGCGGTGCAGCCCACAACCGAGCCTCCCAGGTCTTCCAGTTCCTGCGAAAACCTGGCTGCCAGATCCTGACTGACAGGCGCGGCGGCTGGTCCGGTCATCACCAGCGGTGACGCCGAGATGGGCTGACCAGTGAGGGCTTTCTTTCGCAGCGGGTTGTCCCCTGGCTTGGGAGACAGCCGGCGGGCGGTTTTTGAAGCGCTGAAGGGCTGCGCCGCCAGGCGGGGCAAGTCGCGCCCGTAGCCCCAACCCGTGAAAGCCGGCAAGCGCATCCAGCCGTTCCTGGCTGGCGCCATGCGGCTGAACAGCCCTCCCAGCCTTTGCGCCAGCGCAAAGCGGGTTGGCGAGCGGGCGGTCAGCGAGAAGAGGTGCAAACTCAAGCGCACCCCGATTGGAACCTGCGATTGGGGGCGCGGCTCAGGCGGCGTGGAGGGCGCGGCGCCCTGGCTGCGCACTTCGAGCAGCAGCCTGGGCAGGTCGATATCGACCGGGCAGGCGTCTTTGCAGGCGCCGCACAGGCTGGAGAGGCGCGCCAGGTGCCCAAAGCGCTCCACCCCGAACAGCCCGGGCGAGACAACCGAGCCAATCGGTCCCGGGTAGGGCGTTTGCTCCCCGTGGCGCCCGGCGTAGGCATGCCCGCCGATCTCACGAAAGACCGGGCAAGCGTTCAGACACGCCCCGCAGCGGATGCACAGCAGCGCCTCGGCGAGCGGCGAATCCTTCATCCTGCCGCGGCCATTATCCAGCAGGATCAAGTGCCGCTCCGCCGGTCCTTCGTTTTCACCTGGACGAGGCAGCCCCTGGATCAGACTGGTGTAGACGCTGAGTTTCTGACCCGTGGCGGAGCGCGGGAGCAGGCTCAACGCCAGCGCGAGGTCGTCGAGCGTTGGCACGATTCGCTCGATCCCCATCAGGGCGATGTGGACCGGCGGCAAGGTGGTGCACATGCGCCCGTTGCCCTCGTTGGTCACCAGCACGATCGCGCCGGTCTCAGCCACGCCAAAATTCGCCCCTGAAACCCCAATGTCGGCTTCGAGAAAGGTCTGGCGCAGCACCTGCCGGGCTGCCCCGGTGAGGGCGGGGATGTCGGTGGTGTAGGGCAAGCCCAGTTTTTCTTCAAAGGTGCGGGCGACTTGCTGGCGGTTGAGGTGCACCGCCGGGGTGATGATGTGGGAGGGCGGCTCGCCGCGCAGTTGAACGATGTACTCTCCCAGATCGGTTTCCACCACCTGCAAACCAGCTTGCTCCAGGCGGCGGTTCAGGTGGATCTCTTCGCCGACCATCGTCTTAGACTTGGCAATCAAGCGGGCGTTGGAACGCCGGGCGATCTGCAGCACCATCTCAACCGCCTGGGTTTCGTCGTGGGCAAAATGGATCGTGAACCCGTTGGCTGCCGCCCGGGCGGCGAACTGATCCAGATAGCGATCCAGGTCTGCGATGACAGTCTGGCGCATGGCGTGCGCGCGCTGGCGCAGCGCCTGGCGGCTTTCTGGGAGCGATTCGAACGCGGCTGTAAATGCAGCCTGGCGGCGCTCGGCGTTGCCATCCAAAGCGCCTTGAAGTTGTGGGTCTGCCAGCGCCTTGCGGATGTTCTGCTGAAAGCTATCCGGCATGGCTGCCTCCCAGCGAGAGCGCCTCGGCGAGCAGGTCGGCGATGTGAACCACGCGCTCGGGGCGACCGAGGCGCAGCAGACCGCCCTGGATGTTAGTGATGCAGCCCGCATCGCACGCCACCACCAGCGGGGCGGAAGCTGCCTGGATGTTTTCGATCTTACGGGCGAGCATCGCCGTGGAAATCTCGGGCTGCTCGACCGAGAAAACGCCTCCAAAACCGCAGCAATCCGCCGCCCAGGGCAGTTCCACAAACTCGACCCCGCGCAGCGATTTTAGGAGCTGGCGCGGCTGGCGGTCTACGCCAAGCTCGCGCAGCAGATGACAGGATGGGTGATAGGTGAGCCTGCCTGGGTAGCTTGCGTTCAAGTCCGTCACGCAAAGATAATCCACCACAAATTCGGTGAATTCGAAAGTGCGCTCCGCCAGACGGCGGGCGCGCTCCAGCCAGGGCGGCTCATGGGCAAAAAGCTCCAGGTAGCCGATGCGGATCATCGCCGCGCAGGAACCGGAGGGGATCACGATCGGTCCGCTGGTCTTTTCGAAAACTTCGATCGTGTGGCGGGCGATGGGCGCCGCCTGCGGGCGCAGACCCGCGTTGAACGCCGGCTGCCCGCAGCACGTCTGTCCAGGGGGCGCCTCGACCTGCACGCCGAGATGCTGTAGAACGCGCACAACGGACTCCGCGGTGGAGGGGTACAGGCTGTCGATCAGGCAGGTGATGAAGAGCTGGGCAGTTTCGGGCATGGGGTCAACCGGTCAATAGCGTATTGGGCGATAACGGCGGCTGCGAATTTTCCTGCAATTGTATCTTGAGAGGGAATTATCAGCAAGCCGCGCCGCGTGAAAGGGGCGTTGTTGAGAACCGAAACCTGCCGGTCGATAAGGTCTGTTTTTGATTGTCAGCCGGTCGCGCGTTATGCGATCGGACTGGTCATGGTAAAATAACCTCTGATCCCTTCGTGAGCCATTCCAATCTGGCATGACCCTCCCGATCTTACTGCTCCTCATCGTTCTTGCTGTCGCCCTGGTCCTTTTTTCATTCGAGTGGTTCTCTCCCGATGTCACCGCCATCGGCGTGTTGGTGGCGCTGGTGCTGCTGGGTTTGATCCCGGTCGAGCAGGCGTTTTCGGGGTTCGGCAGCGACACGGTGATTTTGCTGCTCGGCTTGTTGATTATGACCTCCGCGCTGATGCGCACGGGCGTGGTCGGCGTCGTGAGCCGCCACTTGCTGCGTTACACGCGCGATCGTCCGCAGCAGTTACTGCTGATGACTATGCTCTCGGTTGGGCTGTTGAGCAGCCTCATCAACAACACTGCGGCGGCGGCTTTCTTCTTGCCCGTCATCCTCGGCTTGAGCCAGCGCGCCAAAATCAACGCCTCGCGCCTGCTCATGCCGATGGCGTTCGCCGCGGTTCTGGCAAGCTCGGTCACTCTGATCAGCACTTCAACCAATGTGGTGGTCAGCGGGTTGATCGTACAGGCTGGTTTACAGCCGATTGGCATGCTCGAACTCACTCCGGTTGGCATACCGATATTAATTTCGGGGCTGTTGTACATGTTGATTATCGGTCAGCGCCTGATCCCCGAACGCCCGGCGTCACAGGACCTGACGGACACATTTGGTTTGCGGCCTTACCTGGCTGAATTGCGCATTCTGCCCGGCTCGCCCCTGGTGGACCAAACCCTCGCCCAAACCGGTTTGGGTCGGGATCTGAATCTGACCGTGATGTCGATCATCCGCGACGGCAAGCGCCAGCTCGCCCCGGCGGGCAGCGCCAGGTTGAAGGCGGGCGACGCCCTGCTGGTGGAAGGGTTGTCCGCCGATATCCTTAAGATCAAAGACCTCCCGGGCCTCGATATCCAGGCGGACGCCAAATTCTCCGACCTCGATCTGCAGGATCACAACCTGCGGCTGGCGGAGGTGGTGCTGCTGGCGACCTCGCGCTTTATTGGGCGCACCATCCGGGGTCTGCAACTGCGCGAAAAATTTCGGATCCAGGTGCTGGCGATCAGCCGTCGCACCGGCGTGGTGTACAGCAAGATCGCCGATACCCGCCTCAGTCTGGGGGATGTGCTGCTGGTGCAGGGCAGTCAGGGGCAGATCGCGGCGCTCCAGGAAGACAACGCGTTCGACGTGCTGGGCGTGGTCGAGTCGCAGCGCTTCAAACCTAAACAAGCCTGGACGGTGATTGCGATTTTTATAGGCGCGCTGCTGCTGGCGACGTTTAAAATCACTCCGATGCCCATCGCGATGTTGTTGGGCGCGCTGCTGGTCTTCCTTACGCGCTGCATCTCGCCTGAAGAGGCTTATCGCCGCGTCGAATGGAAGGTGTTGATTCTGATCGGGTGTATGCTGGCGCTCGGCGTTGCCATGCAGACCACCGGCACCGCCGAGTTCCTGGCGCAGCTTTTGGTAGCCTGGGTCGGTCACTGGAATCCGTTGTGGCTGCTGACGGGCTTTTTTGTGCTGACGGTGCTGCTGACTCAGCCAATGTCCAACCAGGCTGCCGCGGCAGTCGTGATTCCTGTGGCGCTGCAGACCGCGCTGCAGTTGGGCCTCAACCCGCGCACCTTTGCAATGATGATCGCGATTGCCGCCAGCACCTCTTATCTTACCCCGCTCGAACCAGCCTGTTTGATGGTGTATGGTCCGGGGCGCTACCGTTTCACCGATTTTCTCAAAGTGGGCGGGCTGCTGACCCTGGTGGTGTTTTTCATCGCAATCAGCCTGGCGCCGCTGATTTGGCCCCTGTGAACGCCTCTTTCGAGAAACCCCCGGCTGGCAGGGGCGGCGACTCAGCCGGACGTATAAAACACGCAGACAAGAATACCCATCAGGAAGTCAATGAAAAAGAAGCCTCGCATTAAAGACAAAGACATCAAATGGCCAGCCCGCGTCGGCGTGGTTTATAGCGCCGTCCGGCGGGAGGACTTCCCGACCGAAGCGCAGTACATCACCGAAAAAGACGCCGAGCAGGACGCGTATGCGATTGGCGAGTACCTGGGCGCGTTCGGGCTGGACGTGCGCCTGTACCCAGGCGATGAGGCGTTCGCTCAACGAGTTCTTCAAGATCAGCCCGACATGCTGTTCAACCTGGTGGACTCGGTCAAAGGGAAGGAGAGCCTGGCAGCCGCCATTCCGGGCGTGTTAGAACTGTTGGACATCCCTTACACCGGCGCGAACATGCTGGGGATGGCGCTCGATACCAACAAATTCTTCATCAAAGAGCTTTTGCAACGCAACGGGGTTCCCGTCCCCATTTTCCAATTGTTCACCTCGCCGGACGAATATCTGGACCCGACGCTGCGCTTTCCGGTGATCTCCAAGTTGAATGCGATCCACGGCTCGGTTGAGATCACTCGCGAAGCCGTCTCGGAGAATGAGAAGCACCTGCGCAAGCGGCTGCGCAAGCTGACCCGCACCTATCAGCAGCCCGTGCTGGTCGAGGAATTTGTTGGCAGGCGCGAAGTCACCGCCATCGTGTTGGAGGGTAACCGTAAGAAGGTCTACCTGGCTGAAAAGATCTTCAAGCACACCGATGGTTCGTACCTGTTCTTAACCTTCGAAGATCAATGGCTGACCGAGCAGGATGCGGCGTTTTATTACCAGCGTTATCGTGATCCGGTGCTGCGCGAGCTGGCTGCTAAGGCGTTTGATGTGGTCAATATGCGCGATTACGGAAAGTTCGACATCCGCGTCGATGAAGCGGGGCGGAATTATTTCATCGACACCAATTGCAACCCGGCTATGGGCTCAAAAGAGATGGACGTGGCTCTGGGGGTGATTCTGGACCTGTACGGCGTGTCATTCTATGAGAGCCTCAAGCGCCTGATTATGAATACGATGCGCAAGAAAATTCAATCTGCGCCGGCAGCAGAATGAGTTCGCTGTAAAACGGTTTTCTGGTCTCGTCGCCATCCTACGCGCGTCCTATGCGCGGCGATCCTGGTAAAATGGGTTAATTTTTTATCTATTGAGGTTCGCTATGTTGGATCAAACCACCGAAGTCTCGCTCGAACAAGCCCGGCAGCGCTTCAATGAAGCCTACCCTGCGTTTGCCGCCACCGCCATCCTGGACGCGCTGCGCCAGGCTGAATACAGCCGCCTGGACCGCCTGGGGCACATCTATCTGGATTACACCGGCGGCAGCCTCTACGCCGATTCGCAGCTCCGCCAGCATCACGACTTGCTGCGCGAGCATGTGTTTGGCAACCCGCACTCCTCCAACCCGACTTCGCTCGCCATAACCCATCTGGTCGAACAGGCTCGCCGCTTTGTGCTGGAATACTTCAACGCCTCCCCCGATGAATATGAAGCGATCTTCACCGCCAACGCCAGCGGCGCCCTCAAGCTGGTCGGCGAGTCGTTCCCGTTCGGTCCCGGCAGCCTCTACCTGCTGACCTTCGACAACCACAATTCGGTCAACGGGATTCGCGAATACGCCCGCGCCCGCGGCGCCCGCTTCGAATATCTTCCAGTCGTGATCCCGGATCTGCACGTGGACGAAGCGCAGCTTATAAGCTATCTCGATCAGGCGCCGTCTGCGGGGAACAACCTGTTCGCCTACCCGGCTCAGTCGAACTTCTCGGGCGTGCAGCACCCGCTGGAGTGGATCGAGCTGGCGCAGGCGCGCGGCTGGAGCGTGCTGCTCGACGCAGCCGCCTTTTCCCCCTCCAACCGCCTCGATTTAAGCCGCTGGCGCCCCGATTTTGTCCCGCTCTCGTTCTATAAGATGTTCGGCTACCCTACCGGCGTTGGCTGTTTGTTGGCGCGCCGGCAGGCGCTGGCGCGCCTGCGCCGCCCCTGGTTCGCGGGCGGCACGATCACCGTTGCTTCGGTTCAGGGGGATAAGTTCTACCTTGCTCCGGATGAGGCTGCTTTCGAGGACGGCACTTTGAACTACCTCAATCTGCCCGCGGTCGAGATCGGGCTGCGTCACCTCCAGGCGGTTGGGCTTGACCTGATCCACGACCGTGTAAATTGCCTTGCCGGCTGGCTGATTGAGAATTTACTCGCCCTGGAATACCCCGACGGTAAGAAGTTTGCGCGCATCTACGGTCCGGCAAACACCGAGCGGCGCGGCGGCACGATCACACTGAACTTCTACAACCGCCAGGGTCAGGCGATCGATCACCGCTGGATCGAAAGCCGGGCGAACCAGTTGAAGATTTCGCTGCGCACCGGCTGTTTTTGCAACCCGGGCGCGGGCGAGATCGCCCTGGGCATCTCCAAGCCCGAGCTGGCAGCCTGTTTTGTCAGCCAGCCGGAGCGCCTCACGCTGGACGATTTCCGGCTGTGCATCGACGGGAAAAGCACCGGGGCGGTGCGCATCTCGTTTGGCATCGCCAGCAATTTTGCGGACGCCTTCCACTTCTGGAAATTTGCCCTCGATTTGCTGCAAGAGGAATTGCGCGCGGGCGCGCCTGCGCTAAATTAGAGCGCAATTTTTCCTCAGGCAGTACACAGCCAATTTGATCTGCAACGCGCGCGGCTTGACAGCCTTGTTAGCTTTATTTTACGTCTTTCCTCGGCGCTGGTGATAGAATGGTTGCGCGCGTTGCCTGTCGCAGTTTTTTCAGCCGCGATTGAGGCGGGAAAATCAAGCTAATCCGTTGTTGCGCGCGGAATGGTTCGCCTGGCTGTCAGGCTGGATACGGATTGCATCAAACTGAGCATCGAAGACAGAGGCATGGATTATGAAAAACCTTCAGCGCATCTTCACCGTGACTATTGCTCTGGTCTTCTGCGCCAGCGCGTTTACCACTTCGGTTCAGGCTGTCCGAGTCTCTGACCTGCCCGTTTCCGGCGGGTTGAGCCAGCCTCCCGGCTTCAGGAACGACGGGTTAGCGGCGCCGGGGCTTCAGACTGATCTCCAGATCGAATATCACGCGGTGACGGGCAAAGCCCGCCTTTTGACCACCCGCTCGGGGGCGCGCCTCCCGCAGAGCCAGACATTTGGTCCGGGTGTTGCGCCCGAACAAGCCGCCCTGGGTTTTCTGGCAGAGTATGGAAGCCTCTTTGGGCTGCGGGAACCTCCTCGCGAGTTGAATGTAATGAAGTCTAGCCAGGCGCAGGATGGGCGCACGCTCCTGCGCTTTCAGCAGGTCTATCAAGGCGTCCCGGTGATGGGCGGCGAGTTGATCGTCCAACTCGACCGGGGGCGCGGGGTGCGCTCGGTGAGCGGCGAGATCCAGCCTGACCTTGACTTGAACAGCACCCCCCGGGTCGACCCGGAGCAGGCGCGCCGGACCGCGCTCCAACTCGCCGCCAAGTATTATGGCACAGACGAAGCGTCGCTGACTTCGAGCGAGCCTGAACTCTGGATTTACAGCCCGGCGCTGCTGGGCAATCCGGGGATTGTGAAGGAGCCTGCCCTGGTGTGGCGTCTCGAAGTCACAAACCAGCCGGCTGCCGCGCTCGAACAGCCGGTGCGCGAGCTCGTGCTGGTTCACGCCCGTTTCGGCAATGTGGCGCTCAACTTCAACCAACTCGACACCGCCAAGTATCGCGAAATCTACGATAACAACAATTCTCCGACCAGGCTGCCTGGAACCAGCCCGGCGCGGGTCGAGGGTGGAGGTCCCAGCGCCGACGTGGAAGTGAACAACGCCTACGACTATCTGGGCTTCACCTATGATTTTTATGCGAGCGTTCACGGCCGCGACAGCCTGGATGACCGCGGCTTGAAGCTGATCAGCACCGTGCAGTATTGTCCAAGTTACAACAATTGCCCCTATCAAAACGCCTTCTGGAACGGTACGCAGATGGTCTTTGGGGCGGGTTTTAGCTCTGCCGACGATGTGGTTGCCCACGAATTAACCCACGGCGTCACCGAGAACGAATCGGGATTGTTCTATTTCATGCAGTCCGGCGCGATCAACGAAGCCTTCTCCGACATCTGGGGGGAGTTCATCGATCTGACGTACACCAACGGCAGCGATAACGATACCCCTGGCGTGCGCTGGCAACTGGGGGAAGACGTGCCCGGTTTTGGGGCGTTTCGCAATATGGCGGATCCCACACTGTTTGGCGATCCGGATAAGATCACCAGCGCCAATTATTATTGCGGATCGGGCGATAATGGCGGAGTTCATTACAACAGCGGCGTGGTAAATAAGACCGCATTTCTGATGACCGATGGCGCCACGTTCAACGGCTACACCGTCGCCGGGCTGGGGATATCCGAAACAGCTCAGATCTTCTACGAAGTCCAAACCCACCTGCTCACCTCAGCCGCCGACTTCGCCGACCTGGGTTCAGCCCTCCACCTGGCTTGCTCCATGCTGATCGGTCAGTACGGCATCACCGCTGCTGATTGCCTGGAGGTGAGCAACGCCGTCCTAGCGACTGAGCTTCCCCAACAGCCCATCGCCTGCCAGACCATCGACGCGCCAGTGTGCGATAGCGGTTCGCCGCTCGACCTCTATTTTGACAGTTTTGAAGACCCCTCCAACCCCGGGTGGGATTTCCAGGCTCTGAGCGGCGCTGCTGAAGCATGGTTCTACCCGCCATCCTCGAACTGGTACTCTTTTGACGGGACCTATGCCACGAGCGGCGCTTACAACCTGTGGGGCTATAATCAGGATGATGCCGCCGACTATGCAGCGGAAATGAAACAGCCGGTTGCCCTGCCGGTTTCCAGCCCGGCTTTTCTGCGCTTCGACCACGCGTATGAATTTGAAGCGGGCTACGGGGATAATTATGACGGGGGCGTCCTCGAGTACAGTTACAATGGCGGACCCTGGACGGACGCCGGCTCGCTCGCCCTGGACAACGGTTACACCGGCGCGATCGTTGATTATAACTTTGGCAACCCGCTGAGGGGTCGTTTCGCTTTTATAGACACCAGCCACGGGATGACCTCCTCGCGCTTCGATCTGTCCAGTCTAGCTGGCGGGGATGTGCGTTTTCGCTTCCGGATCGGCGCCGATTACGTTGTTGACGATTGGGGCTGGTTCATCGATGACGTGCGCATCTACACCTGCCCCGATCAGGTAAACCGGCTTTTCCTTCCCCGCGCAAACTGGCAGGACGTCGCTCCAATCTCCTTTCATACCAGTTTCAATGGAGATAGCGGAGGCTGGACGCCCGTCGCGGGGAACTGGTATGCGACCCCGATCCATTATTTCGCGGCGGCTCAGAGCGGTAAATATATTTCGGCTGGTTTTCCGTCAGATTTCGATAACTTCATCTATGAAGTCCGCATGCGGCGGTTTGGAAAATGCGCAAATTGCGAAAACATCATCTATGTCCGTGGGAAGCCGTATCCGTTGAACAGCAGCGACCGCTGGAGGAGTTATTATGCTTTCCAGTATACGGATGCTGGATCGATCTCGGTCTATAAGCGATCGAACGATGTGACCGCCGCGCTGCTCAATTGGAAGAAGAAGAATAATTTCGTGGCGACTGGCGGGGATTGGAACGCGCTGCGCGTGGTTGTCAACGGCCCGAACCTGGCTTTCTTTGTCAATGACCGGTTTGTTTGGAGCGGAACCGATCCCAGCCTGACCAGCGGTTGGGTTGGCGTAGGGATGTATTCGGATAATAGCTGGGACACCCTCGCGGTCGATTGGGCTTACCTCAGACCTTACGACACCGGCACCCTCGTGCGATTTCCTGAACTGTTTGGGGCAGCGCCATTTGCTGACCTCTCCGCGCCGGCTTCTGGCGCCCTTATTGAAAATCAGACCCCATGATCGGGGTTAGCGTTCGTCTGTGAGCTGCTCTTTCTTTGGGGGCTTGCGGCGAACACATGACATCATTAACCCGGAACCGGGAAGTTGATTACTGGACGCTTCGCAGCGGGGGCGGTATCCTGGTGGAAAGCCGGGCGCTGACCGGGCGCGAATCTCTGTTTCAACCAGATTGCATTTTTATAAGGGAACAAATATGGAAACACAAGAATGGCTGTCGAGCGGTGTGGGTCAGGTGGCTGAGATGATGGGCTTGGCGGCGATCACCGCGCCTAAAGCGAAAGGCGAAAACTTTGTCGCGGTCAAAATCTTGCAGGGTTCGATTGTGCAGGATCTGGCTCAGGCGATGACCGCGTATGGCGAGCGCTCGCAAAAAGCTAATTTCGACCGCGATGCCCGCAACGTAGCGGATTCGCAAGCTGTGGTGCTCATCGGTCTGGAAAAACCCAACACGGCGGGTCTAAACTGCGGCGCTTGCGGCTACCCCACCTGTGATGAATTGCTCGACCAGCCGCCTTATCAGGGCGAGTTTATCGGTCCAATGTGCGCCTTTCGCATTTTGGATCTGGGGATCGCCCTTGGCTCGGCGGTCAAGACCGCCAGCCTGTTCAACGTCGACAACCGCATCATGTACCGCATCGGCGCGGCTGCCCGCCAGATGGGGCTGGTGGATTGGCATTTCGTGATGGGCGTCCCGCTTTCAGTGAGCGGCAAGAGCATCTTTTTTGATCGCTGAAGCGGGGCTCATGCCTCCGCCTGCCGCCGGATCACAATCAGCGTGATGTCATCTTGTTGAGGGGCGCTGCCGGTGAAGCGCTTCACGTCCGCTAACACCGCCTCGAGCACTTCTTGCGCTGGTCGGACGCCGAGCGAGCGCAGCAAATCCTGCAGGCGGTGTTCTCCATAAAAGCGCCCCTGGCGGTCCTGCGCCTCTGTGACCCCATCGGTGTACAGCACCAGCAAGTCGCCCGGCGCGAGGCGCGCCACTTTTTGACGCCATCCGGCGCTTTCCATCACCCCTAACGCCATCCCGGTCGAGCGCAGGCGGTCGAAGGGTTTGCCCTTTTGGCTGCTGATCAGATAAGGGGGGTTGTGTCCGGCGTTCACATAGCGGATCCGCCCGGTATCCGGTTCGAGCACCGCGTAAAAGGCGGTCACGAACATCTCGCTGCGCGTGTCGGACAGAATCCGTTCATTGATCTGGCTCAGCGCAAAAGACGGCAGAGTGGCGTACTGCGTGGCATAGGTGCGGAAAAGCGTGCTGCTCAGCGCCATGAACAGCGCGGCGCCCATCCCCTTATCCGATACATCCGCGATCACAAAACCCCAGTTGTTGTTGATCAGCGGGATGAAGTCGTAGAAATCACCCGAGGTCTGTAGGGCTGGCTCAAGGATCGACGCCATTTCCCAGCCGCGCAGCACGGGCGGTTTCTCCGGCAGGATGCCGGTCTGGATCTTTCCGGCGTTGACCAGCTCCTGGTCGACCAACTGCACGCGTATTTGCCGGTCGGTCCACGTGCTGCGTTCCACCGCCTGCGAGATCTGCGCCGCCAATTCCTTGATGAACCCCAGGTGGTCCCACAGATCGATCTCACCCGCCGGCTGGATGATACCAATCCCTCCGAGCGGATTGCCGGTATGCGAGAGCAGCGGCGTGAGCAGGAGTTGTCCATCCCCCGGCAGCGCCCCTCCCCAGGGCGCAGATTGCCCCAGGCGGATTACGTGCGCTTCGGGCCGGATCTGCAGCCAGCGCCAGGCAGCCTGGGGCAGCGCCTTCAGCTGTTCAACCGGATAGCACAACAGGCTTTGGTCGGGAAAGAGCCGGATCTCGATCTGCGAGTCGGGAAAAAGCCCCGGCAGCCCACCACGCAGCAGCCCAGCCAGCCGCGTGCGATCGTTCGAGACCAGATCGATCCCCTGCGCCAGGTGTTCGAGCAGCGCGATCTGCTGGCGGCTGCGCCTCGGGCGGCTGGTCGAATGGCGTTTACCTTGATAAATCCGCCGTATACTTTCAGCCAGTTCGTCTGCGCTTACATCTTTGAGCGCATAACCGGCGATCCCAGCTTCGAACGCCTGCTCGATCAGTTCATCGTCGCGGAAATTGACCAGCGCCAGCACTTTGATTGCGGGCCAGCGCTGGTGGATCTGGCGGGTTGCCTCCACCCCGTCCATCACGGGCATCTGCAAATCCATCACCACCATGTCCGGCGCCATCAGCCCGCAGAGCTGGATCGCTTCTTCGCCGTTGCTCGCTTCGCCCACCAGGTTGAAATCGGGATAGGCGGTCAGAAAGGATCGCAAACCGCTGCGCATCAGCGGCAAGTCATCCACAGCGATCAAGCGGATGGGCGGTTTTTCGTTCATGGGTTGATTTTAACTCTAAAAGCCGTTTCGCGGTCGAGCAACCCCAATTCGCAGATGATATACTTGCGTTTGGCTGCCGCAAACGTTCCACACAGTTTTGACCTGGCGGCTCGTTCGATCTCTGGTTGATTCGGAGGCTTTGTTTGAGCGCTCTACTGGCGCAGGAAATGCTAATATTATTCGCCATCCTCGCAATCGGGGTCTGGCTTGGCGGGGTGACGGTGCGCGGCGTCTCACTCGGTTCCGCTGGCGTTCTGTTTACCGCGATGATCTTCGGTCATTTCGGTCTGAATGTACCAAAACCGATTATGGATTTGGGCTTGCTGCTCTTCGTTTATGCGGTTGGTCTTCAGGCGGGGCCGCGTTTTTTCCGCACCTTTCGCCGGCACGGCATCCGTTTCGTCGCAATTGCCCTCTCGGTGGTTGGCACCGGCGCGCTGGCAACACTCGTCGTTCAGCGCTGGCTGGGATTGTCTTTCGATCTTGCTGCGGGTCTTTACACAGGCGCGTTGACCTGCACCCCAGCTCTGGCGGCAGCCATTGATGCGGCGGCGCGCCTGGCTCCCGGGTCGAGCGGCGCGATTTCGGTCGGTTACGGCATCGCCTATCCTTTCAGCATGATTGGAATAGTGCTGTTGATCCAATTCCTGCCGCGCCTCCTGAACCAAAAGATCGTCAGCGAAGCGCAGAAATGGGAGCGTGAAAAAGAGAGCGAAACCCCAACCCTCCAGGCGCGGCAGTTCCGCATCACTAACCCGAACATTGACGGCAAAATGGTGCGCGAGATCAACCCGCAGCGCATGTTCCAGGCGAACATCTCACGCATCCGGCACGGCGAGCAGGTCTTTGCCGCCACGCCCGATCATGCGCTCTTTTTAGGCGATGTGGTCATGGTCGTCGGTTTGCCGGAAGAGCTGGAGAAAATCCGCATTCTGCTTGGCGAAGAAACCCATGAGCGGATGGATGTCAACGCGGATGTGCTCAGCGTGGACGTTGAGGTGATCGAGGAATCGTTGACCGGTAAAAAGCTGAGCCAGATGCGCCTCTGGGAGCAGTACACCGTGGTGATCACCCGCATTCGCCGCCAGGGCGTCGAGCTCACCCCGTCGGGGAACGTAACGCTGGAGATGGGCGATAATATCCGCCTCGTAGGCGACCGCCGGGCGGTGGAGCATTTTGTCGAGCTGGTTCACGGGCGTCCGCACCGGGCGGAGGAGACCAACATGCTGCCTTTTTTGGCGGGGTTGTTGTTGGGCATTTTGATCGGTTCGATCCCCGTCGCCCTCCCAAACGGGTTCACATTGCGCCTCGGTCCGGCGGGCGGGGCTTTCGTCGTCAGCCTGGCGGTGGGGCATTTTGGCGGACTGGGTCCCTTGCGCCTTTACATTCCCGCGGCTGCCAAGAACCTTTCGCGCGAGCTGGGTTTAATGTTCTTTTTGGCTGGCGCGGGCGTGAACGCCGGCGCGCACTTTGTCGACATCCTGCTCCAGCAGGGCTTCAGCCTGCTGATCGGCGGGGCGGTGGTGACGGTTGTCTCCACCGCAGCCGGTCTGTTCTTGATGCACCGCGTTTACCACCTGAATCTGCTGGCTACGATGGGGGCGTTGTCTGCCACGATGACTAACCCGCCTGGTCTTGGGGTCGCAAATTCCCAGACCGAAAGCGATTTGCCCACGCTCTCCTACGCCAGCGTCTATCCGGTCGCATTGATTTTCAAGATCTTGCTCGCCCAGTTTCTGGTCGAGGTGCTGGCGCGGCTGGGTTGACGGAGTCTGATAAAATGGGATCGGAAAGCAAAAAACCGGCAGGTTTGTCTGCGGACAGAACTGAACGGTCAATATAGGAGTTTGTCATGAGTCGTGAGAGACGGTCAAGCCTGGTGCTGGGCTTGCTGCTTGTACTGGCGGGGGGTTGGCTGCTTGCCCGGCAATTTTATCCGGGTTTGCACATTTGGAGATATTTCAACTTTTCCTGGCCCGCGCTGGTCATTGGCGCCGGGTTGCTTTTGCTGCTGCTCGGTTTGCTGTTCGGCGCCCCGCGCATGGCGATCCCAGCCTGCATCGTGGGCGGGATCGGCGGGTTGTTCTATTATCTGCGTGAAACCGGGGGTTGGCAGAGCTGGACTTACGTCTGGACGCTCATCCCTGGCTTTGCCGGGATCGGGATCATCCTGGCTGGTCTTTTGGAAGGTCGCTTCCGCCACGGTTTACGCGAGGGCGGTGCGCTGGTGATCATCAGCGCGATGTTGTTTGTTGTGTTTGGCGTCCTCCTGGGAGGCCCCAGCCTGTTGGGGAAATATTGGCCCCTGCTCTTGATCCTGGTTGGCGCCTGGATTTTAGTTCAGCCGCTCTTGCAGCGCGGGTTGCGATCCTCATGATCGAAGCGCTGATTTTTGATTTCGATGGTTTGATCCTGGACACCGAAATACCCATTTTTCACTCCTGGCAGGAATTGTATCGCCGCCACGGGCTGTACCTGCCTTTCGAAAAATGGGCGGTCAATATTGGGACGGCGGAGATGATTTTTAACCCGATGGAGGAGTTGATCCGCCTGGCTAAAGACGGCAAGGACTTCGCACCCGAATTTGCGCGCCGCCGCGCCCACGAGTTGGAACTGATCCACAACCAACCGCCCCTCCCAGGGGTGGAGGACTACCTGGAAGATGCCCGCCGGCTGGGTCTGAAACTCGGCTTGGCTTCCAGTTCTTCCGGCGCCTGGGTCAATGGTCATATTGCGCGCCTGGGGTTGCGCGAATATTTCTCGTGCGTGCACACCGGCGACGATGTGCTGTACACCAAGCCAGACCCTGCGCTTTATCGCCTTACTCTCGATTGCCTGGGCGTCGCGCCCCAAAATGTGATCGCATTCGAGGATTCGCGCAACGGCGCGCTCGCCGCTAAACGCGCGGGGATTTTCGTCGTCGTCGTCCCCAATTCGCTCACCCGCCTCACCGATACCAGCCTGGCGGATTTGGCGCTTGATTCGCTTGCCGACCTGCCGCTCGCCGATCTGATCAAGCAGGTTGACGCCATCCTTGCACGCTGAATCCTGGCGTGCGGGGTTAGGTTTTTTAACGATATTTGGGATACAAACGCGCTACTGGAGCAGGATGGACGGCACCCAGAACTCTCCATACCCGAGCAGCGAGAGGACCACGGACGCGATCAGCAGCAGCGCCCCAAAACCAATCCATAGATAATCGCGCCAGTGATAGGTTAGCTTTTCGATCCAGGTTCGCTTGCGCAATCCAAAACAGCGCAAGTCCATTGCGTTGGCGTAATCTTCACCGCTCAAGATGGCGTTCATCGTCACCGGCACCACCAGCGGCGCCATCTTGCGGATCTGCGTGAACAGTCCGCCTTCTACCTTTTCCACCTCATAGCCGCGCGCCCGTTGGGCGTCGAGCGTTAGTTGAAAATCGCGCCCCAGCGTCGGCACGAAGCGAAACGCCAGATCGAGCGTGTAAGCCAGCCGGTCCGGAAGACCCATCCCGCGGAAAGTCGCCCCGTACTGGCGCGGGTCCATCGTGAAGGGGATCACCAGGAACAGCGCCGAGATCGAAAGGATGCGCGTCACCTGGGTGACCGCAAACCACAACCGCTCGACCGTCAGGTTGAGCTCCCAGATCCAGCCGGTGATCGGTATGGTGAACTGGTGGAAGATCACCGTGTGCGTGCCCTTCATTGCCGCCCCAATCGTCCCGCTGCTCGTGATAATCGTATTCACCACCACCATGGTGGTCATGATGAAAAACACGAAGTACCAGGCTCGGCGGGTTTCACGCCAGGTCAACCGCGCCAGGTAATACTGACCCAGCGTCAGCGCCAGGAAGAACAGCAGAAACCGCACATCCCAGAACATCGTGATTGCAAACAGCACCAGGAGCGAGAAGATCCAGCGCGCCCGCGGGTCCAGTCGCTCAAGCAAGCTGTGCCGGTTGCGGTAGTTGAAACTGACGATCATGGATCACCCGGCGCTTGCAGCCGCGCTCCGACGCGGCTGCAAGCCAATCAGCCTAAATGACATTCAGCGACCCGACCGCCCGCGCACCGCCGAATAGGCGATCATTAAAATTGGCACGAGGATCAGTCCATTCACGATGTTTGAAATGAAGGCTGGAACGAAATTGGTCGCCATCGAGGTCGCGAAATCGATCCCGGAGACCCAGATCTCGCTGACCGAGGCTACGAACATGCCCACTGCTACGCCGACCACGACCATGATTTCAGCCTTGATAATATCGCCCAGCGAGCGAAAATCGGTCATCTGCAGGTAGATCAGACCGGGGATGAACCCGATTAACCCGTTGCCCAGATCCCACCAGGGCCAAAAACCATAGCCCGAGATCAGGTCGCTGATCACGTTTCCGACCAGCCCGGTGATCAGCCCGACCCACGGACCAAACGCCAAGCCGAAAAACATCGGGATCGCCACGGCTGGGCGGATCGAGACGTTCGCGGCAGCCGGGATCTGCAGGAAGTTTGTCGCAATCGACAGCACCGCGTACAGCGCTGCGCCGATCGCGGCATACACCACCTCGCGCGTCCCAAACGCCCACAAAGATTTCTTTTCCATTTCTATCCTCCTCACTACTCAACTGATTTTAGCCCTGTTGTAAGTAACACCACAGGCATCGCTTGGTTTCGCGCCGCCTCCTTTGTTGCGGCGTTCGCTCTGGCGGATCACGCGACATACTGGGCGAGCGCCTCGGCGCGCAGGAAACGCCCAGTTTGCGGGTACAGTTCCAGGTTTAGCTCGAGCAGCGAGGTCGGCAGCACCCGGCAAGCGCGCAGCTTTTCTTCGTCCCGGAGCACCGCGTGCGGCGAGCCGTCTGCCGCCACCTGCCCATTGTAAATCAGCAGAATGCGGTTGGCGTAGATGACCGCCAGATCCACGTCGTGAGTGATGAACAGGATCGCCTCGAACCCGGGCATTTGCAGGATCGTATCCATGAAGCTGCGATAATTCCAGTAATCCTGACCAGCGGTCGGCTCATCCATCATGAGGATGCGCGAGCGCATTGCCAGCACCGCCGCGATGCTGACCCGTTTCTGCTGACCAAATGAAAGCGCCAGCGGCGGGGTTTTGAGCTCGGGCTCCAGATGCACTGTGCGGATTGCCCAACTGACGTCTGCGCGAATCTGTTCCGGCGGGTGCGCCAGGTTGCGCGGACCGAACGCCAATTCCTCCTCAACCGTCGGAGCGTACAGCATCTGGGTCGGGCTTTGAAACACGTAACCGATGGTGTGCGCTGCCTGGGCAACCGTTAGCTTGCGGGTGTCTTGACCTTCGAGCAGCACCTGTCCCCGGGTGGGCTTTAACAATCCCAGGGCGTGCTTGACCAGGGTGGTCTTGCCAGCCCCATTGGCGCCTAAGACCGCGATCACATCGCCCGGATGAACTTGGAGATTGACCCCGCGCAGCGTTTCCGGCAGTTCGGGCCGGTAGCGGAAGCCGACTTTCTGGAAATCGATCAGCGGCTGTTGGGTTGGCGGGGGCAGCGCGGGCTGAAACTCTGGCGGCGGCTCTGCATTACGGGCGCGCCGCACCACCGTCCTGGCGGGCAGCTTCACGCGCCGATAATCGACCACGTCTAACATGCCTTGCGGATCTCCCAGGTATACCGCTTTGCCGTCTTCGAGGTAAAGCACGCGCTCGGGCTGGATCGCCAGCACTTCATCCACGCGATGCTCCACCAGCAGTACCGAAATCCCGTCGTCTGCCAGCCGGCGGAACAGTTGCAGCGCCCCGCTCGATGAGGCGGGGTCGAGGCTTGCCAGCGGTTCGTCTAGGAGCAGGATGCGCGGCTCCATCACCAGAATGCCTGCCAGGGCAATCTTTTGCTTCTCGCCCCCCGAGATGTTGAAGACCTCGCGGTCGCGCAGGTGCGCGATCCCCAGATAATCCAGCGTGCGCTCCACTCTTTCCATAATTTCCCCCCGCGGCAGTCCCAGATTTTCCAGCCCGAAAGCCACCTCGTTCAGCACATAGCTTCCCACGATTTGCCGCTCTGGGTCTTGCAGCAGGGTCCCCACCGACTGCGAGAGCTCCGCCATGCTCATCTCGCTGACGGGTCTTCCGTATACGCGGATCTGGCCCTCCAGGCTGCCCCGGTAGATTTTGGGGATCAAACCGTTGATGCAGCGCATCAGCGTAGTCTTGCCGCAGCCGCTCGCGCCTGCCAGCAGCATCACCTCGCCGGGCTGCAAATCGAAAGAGATATCTTGGATCGCGGGTTCCTGGCGGCTGTGATAACAGAAAGTCAACCCTTCTATTTCAAGCCGCGCCTCGGATGGGCTATTCAAGCGCCACCTCGACCGCTTCGCCGACCCGACTGCCCAGCCGCGCCGCGGCGCTGCCGTTGACCACGCTGATGCACAACTTCTCCGAACTGTCGAAAAGTGCGGTCAGCTCGCCTGGCTTTTTGTCGCCGAACGTGCGCGCCAGCCCGGTGATTTGGGCATCGCCTATGTTCACCGTCCGCACAACCGCCCCTTGCAGTTCGGAAACGCTCAAATTGGTGGACAGATTCCCAAATGCGTCAACGTGCACCACCGCGCCGCGCCAGCCCTGCGGCGTGCGTTCAGGCGCCAGGAACTCCAGCAGAACCGCGTCGTCGATCCGCTCGCCCAACTCCGCCAGCGGGATGCCCGCCGCCAGGTGTCCTGCTGCGGCGGCAAAGACATCTCGACCGTGGAAAATATGGCTCACGTTCGGAAGCCAATAGCGCGGTTGGTTTAAGTGTACCAGTTCGACCGGCTGGTTGGCTGAAAGCGCCCGCTGGCGCACCAGCGTAATGATCCCGTTGTCCGGGCAGACGTAACGCTGCGCCCCAAGCCGGGCTGCGATGGCGCGCCGCTGCGTCCCCACCCCAGGATCGACAACCACGACATGAATTGTTCCGGCGGGGAAATAAGGCGTACAGCGTTCCAGCAGCAGCGCGGCTTCCAGCACATTGTGCCGCTCGATTTCATGGCTCAGGTCAGCGATTTGGGCTGCGGGGGCGATGCTCCAAATCACACCAGCCAGCACCCCGGCGTCGAAATCGCCCTGCCCAAAATCGGTCGTGAGGGTGAGGAAAGAATTCATCTTATCTTGATCTTGCGACCAGGGGTTCCCCAACGCGGACATTAAGACGCCTGGCAGCGTCGCCGTTGACGACGCAGACCGCCAAGTCGTCGGCTTCGCCGAACAACGCTACCAATTCGCCGGGCTGTCCCTCGCCGAAGGTCTGCAGCAGACCGTGAATGCTCTGACCGGCGATTTCAACCGTCACGTCATCTAAGCCTGCAAGGTGCGCGTGCCTCAGGTTAGAAGAAAGGTTGCCAAAATTATCCACGATCACGATCTGACCGCGCCAGCCGTTTGCGGTGCGTTCCGGTTCGGGGATTTGCAGCAGGCGCGGGTCGTCGATCGGGCTTCCTAGATCGCCCAATACGACGCCGTTTGCCAGGTGCGCCGCCACGGGTGAGAAGATGTCCCGTCCGTGAAACACATTGCTCACCTCGCTCAGCCAGTATTTGGGCTGGTCCAGCTTTACAAACCGCACCGTTTCATTTTGCTGGCGGCTCTGCTGTACCAGCAAGGTGCAAAGCCCGTTGTCCGGTCCCACGAAGAACTGGCTGCCTATTTGGGCTGCAATTGGCCGGCGGGCTGTGCCCACGCCCGGGTCGACCACCCCCACATGAATCGTCCCCGGGGGAAAGAAGTGTGCCACCCGGCTGTAAGCCAGGGCGCCTTCGAGCACGTTTTGCGGGCTGATCTGGTGGGTGATGTCGGCGATCTTGACCCCGGGCGCAATTCCCCAGATCACCCCTTTCATCACGCCATGATAGCCGTCTTTGGTTCCAAAATCGGTCAACAATGTGATAATCCGCAAAGTATTCACGACTATAGCATGAGCACCCCCGGTCGTCAATATGATACAATTCTTTTCCGGCTTAATCATTGCCGGCGCAGGTTCACTCCTATACTGTGACCTTTTCGGATTGAAAGCATCTAATGAATAAAGAGAAGGCGAGAGTAGAAGATTTCTCTTTAGAGAAACTGCGGGCAGGCGATCGGGCTGAGTTTGCTCTATTGATGGATGTCTATTCGGGCGTCGTTTATCGGCTCGGCATCAAGATGTTGGATGATCCGCAAGACGCTGAAGACATTCTCCAAGAGACTTTCATCAAGGCTTACCGTTATTTGGGTGACTTTGATGGGCGTTCGAGCCTGTCCACCTGGCTTTACCGCATTGCGACAAACGAAGCGTTGATGTTGATCCGCAAACGTAAGAATACTCCTCTTTCAATCGATGAGCAGCTCGACCAGGATCTGGAAATCGAAAAACCGTTCCAAATTGTGGATTGGTGCTGCCTGCCTGAAAAGGAAATGATGTCTGCCGAAGCCCGGCGCTACATGCACCAGGCGGTAGAACAACTATCGCCGAATCTGCGGGCGGTCTTTGTTTTGCGGGACATAGAAGGTCTTTCCACTGAAGAGACCAGCCGGGCGCTCAACTTGAGCGAATCGGCGGTTAAGACCCGCCTTTCGCGTGCCCGCATGCGCCTAAGGGAACTCCTGACTGCATATTTCAGCGAGCGGATGGCTGCCCAGGGTGTAGCCGAAGCAGGAGACGACTGACATGGATCATGAACACTGTCATTTGCTTCTGAACTCGCTTTCCGACTATGTCGAAGGCGATCTAAGCGAGGAACTGTGCGCGGAGATCGACCGCCACCTGCAGGATTGCGAGAACTGCCGGATTGTGATCGATACGTTGCGCAAGACGGTTTATCTTTATCACGAGACCGTCGAACCTCCAATCACGCCGCCAGACGTGAAAGAAAGGCTGTTTGCCCGGCTGGAACTGAATGAATTCCTCAACTCGAACTCGTAACTCATAATCTGGAGATGCAGCTAAGCTTGGCATGGACGAAACAAAAAACCCCGCCCCGAGTCTGAGCCAGCCGTTTGCGCTGCGGGTTGAGCGCTCTCATAAGCTGTTCGCGCCGGCTGCTCCGCTGCGGGCGGGCGATCGCTGCCCGGTATGCGGTCAGGCGGTTTTGGATTACGATGGGCTGCTGAATCTCGTCTGCCCGCATTGCGGTTTCACCGGCGGCGGAGGCTGCCATACCTGATAAACCAACCACGGCTGTCCCGGCGGGACAGGAGGAAATGACTTGATCCAACAACTAACGGATGAAACGATGTGCACAGATCAAAGTTCGGCGCCGCTTGACGGTCGGCGTTTCTGGATGAGGCTCTATGAACCGCGCTAAGGCTCGCAAAAAAGCTACGCTGCGAAAATCCCCTTCCCAGGCGATGGCGCTTGCCTTCGTCGGCGTCGGTCTCTTTATCGTCGGCGGCTTGGCTCTGCTTTTGCTGCCGCGCTCCGGCGGAAGCGCAAATCCGGAAGATCCGCAACAGTTCACCCCGGCGGTCCCACTGCGCGTGGAATTCCCCGCCCCCGATTTGCGTCTGCAGCAGCTCGACAGCCAGCCGGTCAGCCTGAGCGATTATCAGGGACAGGTTGTCCTGGTCAACAATTGGGCTTTCTGGTGTCCGCCTTGCCGGGCAGAGCTCCCCGAGCTGCAAACCTTTTACGAAAAACACCAAGAGGATAACTTTACGGTGATCGGGATCGAAGCCGGCGGCGAACTGGTAGATGTCCAATATCATGTGGATCTGTATAAACTCAGTTTCCCTGTATGGCTGGACCCCCAGACAGAGGCTCTGCGAGCCTTTAGAAACGGCACCCTGCCAAATTCATATGTGATCGACCGGCAAGGAACCGTACGGTTAGCCTGGAACGGCCCGATCAACCTGGCGAAGCTGGAAGAATATGTCACCCCGCTCATCCGCGAGCAATAATCCCCTCAGGAGTAATCGCACATGGACGCAAAAATAACCTGGACCACCGGCTTGAGCTTTTCCGGCAGAGCCGATTCGGGCTTCGAATTGCCGCTGGGCGCCGCCCAGGAAGGGTTCCGCCCAATGGAATTGATCGCCCTGGGGCTGGTTGGTTGCACCGGCATGGATGTAATCTCCATTCTGGAAAAGAAACGCCAGGCGATCACAGATTTTGAGGTGAAAGTCCACCTGGACCGGGCAGAAGAGCATCCCAAGGTTTTCACCCACGCCCGCATGGAGTATCGCGTGACCGGTCACGGCGTTGAGGAAGCGGCTGTGCGGCGCGCGATCGAGCTATCCGCCACGCGTTATTGCTCCGCGCAAGCCATGTTGGTGCAGGTCTTTCCGATCGAACTGGAATATTCGATTTTTGAGGATTTGGGGGAGGGTCAGGAGGAGTTGGTCGTCAGCGGCACTTTTGAGTACTAAAAAGTAAAATCGCCCGATCAAACCAGGCGATCGTCGATCCTTTCCTTCAAGTGCGTCGCGATAGCTCAGCGCTCGATGCAAGTCATTCGATAAAAATCTCGACGTGCTCGCCGTCTTCTTCATCGTAGACGTCGATAATTTTGCCCTCCGCGCCGGCGTTGATCGCCTCCACCAGTTCATCGAACGCCACATCCGGCGCGTATTTTGAGGCGATGTTGAGCCCGGCGTCCACCAGGCTCAATGGCAGGTTGACCGTGGCTTTGGCTTTGCCGGTCACCATATCCGTCACCCGCACCTTCAGCCAGCGCGCCCCACCCGCGCCGTAGCTCAGCGAGGTCTTGCGCACGGTCTTGCGGCTACCCGAAAGCGTCGCCAGCAGTTTGGCGCCTTCTTCGGCTGTAATCTTCCCCTCGTCGATCATCCGCAGGATCTTCATACGTTCTTCATTGGTTGCCATTTTGTAGACCTCCTTATATCGCCAGCCTCGGCGCCGCAGCAAGGCTGCAATAGATCCCCGGTCCTTTTCTGGGCGATCTTGATGTATCTTTCGTTCGGGCGTAGTGCAATTTTAACCGATATAGATCTCGACATGCTCGCCATCACCTTCATCCACCTCGATAAAAATGGGGTTCTCGGGGGTGAGGTTGCCGTTAGCCGCCTGGATCATCTGGCTCAACTCGCGCCCCGGCAGATCTGGGATGAACCGCCCCAGCGTGTCCGTGATCCAGGCTGTCAGCCGGAACGGCAGCGGGAAGCTCAAGTTGATCCGTTCGGGCGAATGTCCCCGCTTTTGTTGGATGCGTAAGTGCAGCCAGGGCGCATTGCGCGCCTTCCATGCCAGCACCATCAGCCCCAACCCGAGGATAAAAGGCAATGAGGCGCAGAAAAACCAAAAGCCATAACCCGAGGTCTGCATTGCCTGGTACATAAGCAGCCCCCCGAGGATTGTCACCGCCACTCCGGTCCACAGCGGTACAGTCCACCAGCGCTTCCACTTGCGGATCGAGGGCGCAGCCTCATTCATTCCCCCCCTGGTTGCCCCGGAGGCGGCAGAAGCCGCCTCGAACCCGGCTGCGGTTTGCGCTGGCTCGGATGGCGCGAATTTCGGCTCGTTCGCCGCGAAAGCTGCTTCTTCCGGCTGGCGGGTCTGGTCGTCAGTCCAGATCTCCCCCGGCGCTCCACCTTCCTGCAACTCTTGCAGCCGCCGCAGACCCTCCTCAGCCGAGATCTGACCCTGTTCGATCAGATCCAGGATGTGCAAGCGCGCGTTCGAGGTCTCCATTGGCTTATTCTCCCTGGTCTTCCAACGCCGCCAGCAGGCTGTCAGCTTCTTCGGGGGTGATCTTTTTCTGTTCGAGCATGCGCAGGATTATCAGGCGCTCTTCTTCGCTCGCCGGTTCTGGGGCGGGTTCGGGCGCCGGCGCGGGCGGCGGACCAGGCGGGCTTGTCGTCCAGTTGCGTCCCCACGTGTGGCGCGGGCGGGTCCAGTTCCGGCGCTCAGCCGCGCGCGCCTGCAGTTCGGCTTTGCGCTGGGTCTCCTCCAGCTTGCGCTCCAATTTCTCCTGCGCCCGGCGCATCTTCTCCTGCGCGCGGGCGGTTTCGCGCTCGCTCATGCGCAGCGCCTGCTCGATGATCCGCTCCGAATCCTCGGATGAAAAACCGGTGCGGCTCAGCATCTCCGAAAGGTTTTCCATTTGCGTTTGCATCCGCCGGGTGACTTCTTCCATCTGCTGCTCGATTTGAGCTTCCACCTGGCGCGCGATCTGTTCGTTGTAATCCGCCATCTGCGGGCTGCCGGGCTCCCAACCGGTCCGGCGCTCCGCCCCCATTGGGGCGAGCAGGATGTCTCCTCCGGCTTCGATGCTAAAATCCACCGCTCCGTCCCCCAACTCCAACTCCAGCGCCTCCTGGTCGTAGCGGCGCGGTTGGGGCGGCAGGCTGACCTTGATGGAACGTTTGCGGCTCAGCAGACTCAACCGCAGCCCGGCTTCGGCGGGCAGGCGGCATTGCACATCTCCCCTGGCTTTCACTTGATAGCTCTCGCCATCGAGGGCGTTCAATTGCAGGCGTGCGTCGCCGTTTGCCATCGCCTGGATCGCGCCGCTCACACTTTGCAGCGTCAAATCTCCCTGCACCTGTCCGACTTGCACATCACCTTCCACCTGGCTGGCTTGCAGTTCGCCTTGCACCAGCCCGATTTCCAGGTCGCCGTTCACGCTGCGGGCTGAGACGTCGCCGTTGACCTGCCCTGCCCGCACCCCCGCCACGTTGCGCAACCTTAGCTGACCTTGCACCAGCCCGATGCTGGCGCTCTCTTCGAGCAGCTTGATCTGGAGATCGCCCTGTACGGTTTCAATTTCCAGGACGGCTCCATAAGGCAGGCGTATCTCGCAATCGCCGCGGCAGCTCAGCCGCACGGTGTCTTCCGCTTCGCTCAAATCCAACAATTCAGCGTCCGCCTGGACTGCCACCTGAGGCAGGTCCCAGCCCTTGACGCGCAAATCGCCCTGGATAATGCCCAGGATGCAGTCCGGGGTCAGGCTGGTCGAGATTGTTTGGCGCGCCATCTCAAGCCTCCACTTCGCGCAAAAGGCGCATGGCTTCTGCGGCGCTGATCGCCCCGCTGTCCAGGTCCTCCAGGATGCGCTGCCGTTCCTCGTCGGTGAGCCCTGGCGGTTCGTCGTCGCCGCCCGGCTCGTACCCCAGGGCGCGAATCACCTCGTGCAGCCGGTTGCGAATCGTAGGATAGGAGAGCCCAATTTCCTCGCCCACGCGCGAGATTTTACCCTCGCAGCGCACAAACGTCACCATGAAATTGAGCTGATCCTGGGTCAGATTGCTGAACAGGCTGCTTGAAAACCGACCCTCATAGGCGGTATCGCAACTACGGCAGTAAATACGGGTCACTGTGAGCTCGCCGCCGCACAGCGGACAGCGGTTTGGAACTGGTTGCATAGCACCCTCGCCAAAATTGGATTCAGTATCTGTATCTATTATAGTCCTTACTTTAGAGAAGTCAATACTATACTAAAGAATATTGATATTAAGTTTCAGATTATTGATTTTATTCTGCCCTATTGGTTTGCGATGGGGGTAGCCAGGTTTTCCGGCGTCGGCGTGTGGATCGGTATGCGGTCGGTGCGGATCCAACTGGCTGCGTTAGAGCAGGTGCACGCCGTTACCACCTGCGCGTACCGGGTGAGCGTTCCCAGGTAGATCTGGCTGCCGCGGTGAGCCGTCCAACCTTCCAGGTTGAAAGCCAGCACGCCTCCCCAACCCTCCGCTGGCATCCATTCGCCGTTGTATTTGCGCGCCAGGTGGATGTGCGTACCGGTTGCCGAGCCCCCTTCGCAGGAGGGGTGCCCGATCCGCTCTCCTCGCTTGAGGCGCGCGCCAAGCGGGACGCGTCCGTTGCTGCCAACGTGCAGATAGAAAACGTTCCAGCCGGTGCGTTCGTCGCCGTCGCCGTCCAGATCGAGCATCACCTGCCCCTCTTCGGAGCGCACCACCACGCCATCCGCTACGGCGGTCGCCCAGCGGTCGCTCGCCACACACCCGGCGGTCTTCGAGGGCGGCGCGAAATCCAGCGCTGCCAGCGGTTCGCCGCTGCCCCACCCGGCGTGCGGTCCGCCGGTCAGCGCCCACACATCCCCTGGCTCAAACGGCAGCAGGAATTCGGGCTGGGTTAGGCTGCCTTCCAGGTGCGGCGCGGTTGTCCAGGGATCGCCAAACAGTTCCCGGTATGTTGCCGCCAAACCTTCCGGCGAGATCGCCCGCACATACACCTCCCCCTCCAGCAGGGCGTTGAAATATTGGTGCAGGCTGATCGAGGCGGCGTTCTGCCAGGGATCCACGCGCTCCAGCCGCCCATCTTGCAGTTCGATTTCGACTAACCGGTTGCCGCGGAAGCGATAATAGCCGTCGTTGAGCAGATTGGCTGCCCAGGCGAGCTGCAGGAACAGTCCCTTGCGGTTCCAACTTCGGGAACCGAGCGGATAATCTTGTTTTGAAGCCTCCAGGAACGGCTCCGAAAGCGCTCCAGCCTGGTACTCCAACAGCGCCAGCAGCAAGCGCGGGCTGAGGCTGTAATTGTGCGCGACCAGCTCGACGAGTTCGCCGCCGCTGCGGTTGGCTCCGGATACGTACCCCGAATAGCTCTTCAGCCAGCCGGGGCGCGCGTTGACGAACGCCACCGGATCGAAGTCCACCTGGGCGGGTCCGTTGACGAACAGGCTATCGGGCAGGATCTGGTATGGCGACCCCCACAGCGGCAGATAGTAGATCGGAATCCTCATCGGCATCCCGGGCGGCATGGTGGTCGCATCGCGGGGGATAAAGGAATTGGCTTCCAGAATCTCTGCCACCGTTGTGTTGAACCTCACCGCCAATCCCGGCAGCGTGTCCCCCGGCTGGGCGGTGTAATCGACCAACTCGCCCGGAGCGTAGCGCGGGCGCTCCGCATAATACGGCGCCGGCGGGGCTGACGCTTCCTCTGCATTCGCTTCTGACTGTTCGGCTGGTTCGGCGGCGGGCAGGTCCGCCGGGCGGTCTGGGGCAGGCATACACCCGCCGGTCAGCAGAATGACCACAACCAAGACCGCCGTCAGCAGAGTTGTCAGGGTAGTTTTATCGAAGCGTTGCCGGGCTGTCGAACGGGACGAGCGCTTGACGCGTGAGTTTACAGGCATTGCGCCGGACATTATATTATGGATCTGAATCGGTCCGCGTGATAAAGGTCTTGTAGTTGCTGCAAGTGCAGGCTTCCAGGGTCACATCGCCGCGCGTCAGGGTGCCTTTGTACGCCATAGGACCGTTGTGGGCAATCCAGCCGCCCAGGTTGAACGGCAGGGGACCGTCTGCCGGCACCCACTCGCCGTTGAATTTGCGGGCGATGTGCAGATGCGTGCCGGTTGACACACCCCCCTCGCACGACGGATGCCCGAGCGGTTCTCCGGTTGACACCCAGGTCCCAGCCTGGATGCGCTCTTTCTCCGCCAGGTGCAGATAAACCAGCACCCAGCCGGTTTGTTCGTGACCGTCGCCGTCCAGGTCCACGACGACCAGCCCAGGACCCGTGCGCACGACCAACCCGTCTGCCGCCGCGACCGCCCAGGTCTGGGTTTCCACACAGCCCGATTCGGCTGCGCCTGGCGCGAAATCCAGCGCGGCGTAAGCCCCCTCGTGCTCCCACGCGCCGTGCGGTCCGCCGGTATAGCTCCAGGTCCAGTTGCGCCCAAACGGCAGTATCAACGGGGGCTGAACAATTCCAGGTGGATAGAGCGGCTCGACCTGCCGGGCGCGCTCCCAGGGGTCCCCGAACATCAGCGCATGCAAGACAGGGAAGCCGGTTTCCGGATCCAGCGCAGCCAACCATTCCGCGCTGTCGTAAAGCTGGGCAAAATAGTACTGCAGCGCGGCTGTGCCGGCGTTTAAATCGGGCGCCAGTCGAATTTTTACCCCATCCGAGAAACGGATGTCAGTCAGCCGCCCTTCCCGGTAGGCGTAATACCCGATTGAAAGCTGGTTGACTGTCCAGACTAATTGGTTGTAGAGACCTTTGTCTCGAAGATTGACCCAACCGAGCGGGTATTCTTTCTGGTTTGGGCTTTCCGGGCTTCCATACACCCAGTGGCTGTGAAATTCCAGCAGCGCCAGTAGCAGGCGCGGGTTGATCGAGTTTTCGAGCGCCACGCGCTCCACCACCTCGGCGCCGGATTTATCGCCGGTGCTCTTGTGCCACTCACGGAAAGAAGCCAGGTAACCGCCGGTCTGATTGGCGTAGCCAACGGTATCAAAATTGACCGCCGAGGGCGAATAAACCACCTCGCTGTCAGGTATGATCTGCCGCGATGAGGTTGTGTTGGTCAGGCGCCGAGGGATGATCAACAACTGACCTGGGTTGATGAACCCGGTCTCGTTGATCGGCTCGGGCGCGCTGATCTCTTCCGGCTTGACCCCAAACCGCACCGCAACCACGCGCAGGCTGTCGGCTGCCTGAGCATAGTACAGGATTGGGGCGTTGTCCACCACGTACACTTCGGGCGTGGAGGTAGCGGTCGGCAGAATGGGCAGCCCGGGAGTGGGGGTGTGCGGTTGCAGCGGGTTTTGCAGCAGCGCCCCCAGGGTGGGTTCCGAGGTGGGCGGCTCGATCAGCGGCAGCGGGTCGTTGAGCAACTGACCTCCGCCGCCCGCTCCGCTTACTGGCGTGGGTGGCAGAAAAGGCGCCGGGGTGGGCGGAGCGCTTGGGGGCACCCAATAGCCCCCGCCCACCGCACAAGAACTCAAAAACAGGGCGCAGAAAACCTGCCAGATAAATCGCCGAAAATGTTTCAGGGTCGTTCCTTTATCTCATTCGAGCATCTCTATGGGGATGCCATCTCTCTTAATAACCATGCGCTGCGGTTCGAGACTTTGCCGGCTGCTTCAGCGCTGGATCAGGTTGATATCCGAATTGCCGGCATAGGCTTCGACCTTTTTGCTGCCGCGGATCAGATAACCGTCGTACTCTTTGCCCAAACCGCTCGACACCCAGCCGTCCAAGATGAAGGGAATATCCTGGTCCGCAGTAATCCACTCGCCATTATACTTCCTTGCCAGGTGCAGGTGCGTCCCGCTTGAGACGCCGCCTTCGCACGATGCGTGACCGACCCTCTCGCCAGCTTTCAGGTATGTACCCGGCTGCACCCGACCTTCAGTCGCCACGTGCATGTAGAGGATCACCCAGCCGGTCTGCTCCAGCCCGTCGCCGTCCAACTCCTGGATCACCGCGCCGTCGCCCGCTCGCAGGATCGTTCCATCCGCCACCGCCGCCACCCAGGCGTCATTGGGCACACACCCCAGCGCCTCTCCGGGCGGAGCGAAGTCCAGCGCAGCCCAGGCTGAACCGTCGCCCCAACCGCCGTGCGGTCCGCCGGTAAAAGACCACACCACGTCCGGCTCAAAGGGCAGCTGAAACGTCGGCTGAAACAAGCTGGCGGGCATCAGCGGCTCAAAAGCAAAGTCGAAGGGATAACCGAACAGTTTGTCGAAGGTCGCAAACAGCCCCTCCGGCGAGACGGCTTGTTCCCACTTCACCCGGTCGAACAGCAGCGCAAACATCTGCTGCACCCCGGCGGTGCCGGCGTTGATGGTGGGGTCGATCGGCACCACGTCGCCGTCGCTGAGCAGCCAGGTCGCCGCCCCCCCGACCCGCCACAGGTAATAGCCGCGGTTCAGGTTGTTCGCAGCCCAATTGAGCTGCCGGTACAGCCCTTTGCGTTGGGGGTCTTGCCAGCCAATCGGATACTCGCGCGTAGATTTCTTGGGGCTTTTCTCGGACACCCAGCCGCTCTGGTATTCGAGCACCGCCAGCAGCAGGCGCGGGTTCACCGAGTAATCCTGCGCCACGCGCTTCAAGATTTCAACGCCGCTCCACGAGACCTCGTCAAGTTCCTCTTTGTAGGTAGAGAGGTACCCGGCTTGTTTGCTCACAAATTCGTCCACGTCGAACAACGCGCTGTAGGGTCCGTTGACCAGTTCCGAATCGGGGATGATCTTGAAAGCGGGTCCCGGGTTTTGCGGGGTTGGGGCGGGGACGTGCAGCGCCTGCCCGACCTCCAGTACGTTCGGGTCGATTAACTCGTTGGCGGCGACGATCTGCTCCAGGCTGACGCCGTACTGGGAGGCGATCGACCCCAGCGTATCGCCCGGCTCCACGACGTAAGTGTCCGGCTCCTTGCGGATCGCCGGAAGCGGGTGCGGGTTGTCGGGGGTAGGGGTTACGATCGGCGCGCCGGGTGATCGTTTAGGAACCAGCCCCCAGGTCGGCTCGATTTGCGCGGCTTGGGTCGCCGCGCCCGGCGCCGAATTTTTCCCCGAGATGGACCAGAAGGAGGGCGAACTGCTGCCCAGGCTGCGGGCGCACGCTAGGCTGCTCAACAACAGCGCGGCCAGCACAGACCAGAGCCGCCTGTCAGGGGTTGTAGAACGCGGGTACTTCATCTTCGCTATTGCGTTGCAAGAATTCTACCATGCAGCAAGACGTTTGAACGCCCCCGCTCTTTTACAGTATGAAGGCTTAACCGCCTGAGCCGCCCGGCTGCGGACGGCTCTTCAAGGTTCGCACAAATATGCAAGCGCCCAGTTTTGGCGCGTGCGGTCTCCGGTTTTCCGGCTGCCGCGCCTTATTCGGCGGGAACGCCGGAGGCGATGTTGCGGCTGCGCTCGATCGACTGCAGCGCCAGGTAGCGGTCGCCATACTTCTCGATGTTGCGCACTTCATCGTCGTACTGGTTGTAGTGGCGTTCCTCATCCCCAACCAGCGCTTCGAACACCTGCTTCGAAATGGCATCGTTGTTGACGGAGCATTCGTTCGCCCAGCGGTTGTAATCGCGCGTGCTGGCTTCTTCCATCGCGCGCGCCTTGACCAGCATCGCCTCCACATCCTGGATCGTTTCAGTTGGAGCAGCGACCTCCATCACCACGTCGCCCCCCAGGAAGAGGATGCGCTCCGCCAGCGTTTCGACGTGCCCCATCTCTTCGATCGCGGTGCGCTTGAACAGCCCCGCCAGCAGGTCGAAGCCCTGATCGTCGCAGTGAAAGTGGAAATACATGTATTGGTGGACTGCCTGCAGCTCGTCCCGCACGGCTTTATTTAACAGTTCGATGCTTTTCTCGTGCATATTACCCTCCATACCTCAGTTTCGTTGTGATTTTCTACGATTATACCATCGCCGGGTAGCGCGGATTTTGGAGACTGTTGGGGTTGGGTGGTGTGAACGGCTTGGACGAGGTAAAACTTCGAGAAACCCCCGAATCCCCCGCGCCAGGGGCGCGCTGCGGTGGGGCCGCTTGCATCGGAAAGTAACTATCATTGAGTTAGCGCTTTGCCATAAATAGGAACGCCAAAGAAAGAGGATAGACTATCAATCACTTCTACATAGCTTGGCAGCGATGTACCTGTTCTACTATATTCCCACATCTCACCTCTCCAAACAACTAACCTAAATCCTTCTAGATGTAATGTTTCGAGCTTTTGTTCATCTCGAATTCGACCAGAAACACAAAGATTGCCATCTCGCTGACAATCCATACCATTTCTCACAGTCCAAAGGTCATTGGCGGCTGATATTTCGTGTTTGCCATACATCAGCACAGTCTTTGTTGATGTAACATATTTATTGGCGGCTTCTCTTATTGAAAGCTTCAAAACCCTATCCTGAATATCTCGCACAGTAAATCCATTTTTAAAGGCTACTTTAATATATCTATCGCCGCTCCGCCCTCCAAGAGCATCCACTTGGATAATGTGATAAGAAAGAAGAATCAATGAAACATATAAAAATATTTTCCTTGAAAGGTATCTATCCAAAATGAAAATAACTGAAGGAATCATGGGCAACAAATATTCAGGCTCATCGGGCAAGAACAAGAATAACACAGCCCAAACAAGGATATTAGTAATGTGAAAGAGAAAAAACGAGGTGAAGTTCTTATTGATTATGATTTGTTGAATTATTACGGCAAAACACACCATTAATACCAGACTCTGAACAATACCAAAAAGTCGAAGAAAGTTATAGCCCGTTATTAGAATCATTGTCTGTTGATCGAGTTTAATACTTCCATACGGAATTGAAATCCCGTATTTAAATAGAGCGGGAGAATATGCGATAACTCCACTTATGAACGAAATCAGGAGAATCTGGAACACCTGAAAAGACTTTTTTGTTTCGATATAGGTGTATATTGTTGCTGGGATTACAAAAAGGGCAGAAGTTGGACGAAAACCACATGCGATTCCGATGAGTAAACCCGCTACTACCCATCTGTGTTCTATTAGGCATACATATGCCCATATAAGAAGAGCAAGCGCAGGCAAATAATCCATAGTCGATGTGGCGTTTTTAACCATTACTGGAAGAAACATAAAAGAGAACAATGTTATTTTGGGATGGCGAAACACCCCTTTTTCGCTTAGACGAATCAGAGCCATAAAAATCATGATGCCGAATAGAAGTGGCAATAAATTTGAAAGATACCATTGCCCAATATTTACCAGGGGTGTGACCGTCACTTCAAAGAGTGGAAAACCCGTTGATCGAGAACGCACATATTGCCTTGTTAAGTAAATGGTTTTAGCGGCTTTTGCAACACTCCATGCGTCCCCGTCGCTACCATAACCTAGCCAAGTGAGTGGCATAACACTAATTATCCAAGAGAGCAATACTATGTATGCAGTTTTTCTTTCCACAGTTTTATTCTCCGATGTTATGTGCATAGCCCAAAAGAGGCTATCCCAATATTAATTATACCGACTTCTGCTTTACCCCCACCAACACATTCGAGAGGTCTTGACGCCACACCAATATTGTGCGCCCTTAAGCGGCGATTTTCACGCGGCTGCCTTGTAAAGCGGCTCCAACGAAAGCCAGGCACCCCCGAGCCGGGCTAGCGTGTCAGCCTGACGAGGACTTCGAGCTCGCCTGAATTGTCGGCGAGGTCTGTGTCGTTGATGCGCAGAAAGAGCGTTCCCGACTCGCTGACGGTATGATCGTATTCGCGCCCGACGAGGAACGGATTGGCGTCCCCAATGCGCCCAATGAGCGCCGCGTGCGACACGGCTTCCATCACGTTGCAGCGACAGAGCGGGTCGCCTCCGGATCCAGCCGCGTCGTAAGAGCCGCCGAGCCAGGGAGACCACTCCCCCTCGATGTGTCTGATCCGCAGGCGGTCGCCAGCCCGAACCGTTATTCCGGTCGACTGCCATCCTTCGCTGGCTTGGACTTGCACGACGCCGCTTTCTTCCGCCGCGGATCGGAAGGGAAGCAGGCACGCCATCAGCATGAGCACGACAGCGGCGAGGGGAAACATTCTGCGAATTTTTGGGTTCATGCGCGTTTTCCGGCTGCGATTCGGTTCAAGAGGCTTGGCGGCGCGCCTCAGCGCAGCGGGCGGTTAGGGGCAGGAGTACAGGATGCCGGACAAGGCGTCGAACGGCGCGGTGCAGTAGAGGTCCAGCGTGTCGAACGCGAACGCCCCGGCTACCACGCAGCAGAGCACCACCAGAATCACCCCGCAGCCGATAAAAAGCCAGGTGCGCGACTTGCGCGGCGCCGGTTCTTCGGGCGCCATTTGATAAGCCGCCTCAGGCTGACCGTACATCTCTGACGGACCCGGGGGGACGTTGCCGCTGTACATCGGCGCGGGCGCTGGCGGCGGGTAAGCCGGCTGCGGCGGGGGGTAATAACCCGGCTGCTGCGGCGGCGGTTGCTGCTGGTAGCCGTAATCCATTGGCTCGACCCGGTAAGTTTCGCGCGGGTCGGCTGGCTGAGTCTGCGGGGCAGCCCCGCTCACCAGGGTCGCATTCGGGTCAAAACCCAGCACTTCATATTCCAGGGTGATCTTTTCCCCCAACATGATCGTTTCGCCCGGACGCAGCATGTGCGGTCCGATCAAGCGTTGGCTATCCACAAACGTGCCATTGGTCGAGCCCAGATCTTCGATCACGTATGCGCCCGATTGGAGCGTCAGCCGGGCGTGCTTGCGGGAGACCTCCGCGTCGTTGATCACGATCCGGTTGGTGATATCCCGTCCGATCGTCAGTTCATCCTGCACAAGCTCGAAAATCTTGCCTGGATTAGGACCTTTGTGCATCACCAATTGATAGGTTTGTGAAGCCATCTGGTTGCCTCCTGATCATATCTGCAATATAGTGTAATGATTTTTACCTCAACTGTCAAACCGAATTTAGCTCGACCTTATGGCTTCGCCGCCCGCGGCAGGAAGGTCAGATCCACGTCGACATAGATTGCGGCGGCGCGCGTCTGTGGAACGCCGCAGGCGTTCGTGGCGGTCAGGGTCACCGGGTAGGCGCCGCGCAGGTTGTACGCGTGGTTGACAAATGCGTCCGAAGCGCTCTCGCCGTCCCCGAAATCCCATTGAAAGCTGATAGGCGGCTCTCCCCCGCTGACCGTCGCGCTGAAGTACACCGTCTCGCCCAACTCGGGCAGCGGGTTGGACGCCAGCAGGGTCGTTTCGCGCACGAAGGCGCAGTAGGTGAGTTCGCCGTTCAGCGCCAGGGTTCCGCCATCCGCCAGGGTCACCCCGGTGAAATCCTGACCGAGGTAGTCTTGAGCGCGCATGCGGATCGTGTAGCTCCCAGCCGGCAGCGCCAGCGAGTAGCGCCCGTCGGCGCCGGTGGTTGCCGACCGCGCCAGCGCGCCGTCCCGCCAGGCTTCCACGCGCGCCCCCTGGATCGGCGCGGCAGACGCGGCGTCGGTCAGCGTGCCGGAAATGCGCCCGAGCAGACAGCCCATATGGGCAAAAGTAGCCAGGGCGGCTTTCGCAAATTCGGTGTAATAGGCGAAATTGAGCGTTTCGAGCTTATCGCCGGTTTGGTGATAGAAAGGAGTATGGTCGTCCCAATCTTCGATTGCCAGAATTGCCGGGTAGTTGTAGTACCAGAAGGAGGAATGGTCACTAAAGGTCTTGCCGTCCTGCATGATCCGCGGGGTGAGCGCCAGCCCGTAAGCCTGCACGGCGTCCTTGAACAGATTCGCGATTGTCAGGTCGCCCGAGTTCCCCGGGCGGGTGTGCAGCTCGAAGCGCGGGGTGCTAGCGGGCGTGCTGTAACCGAGCATATCGATGTTGAGCACCCCGCGCACGTCCTCGCGGGCGCTGAAGACATCTGCGGCATAAGCCTGGCTGCCAATCATTCCCTGCTCTTCGCCGGTAAAGAGGGCGTAGCGCAGCGTGCAGCCGAAACCGTACTGAGACAGGATCTCGGCGATCCGCAGCAGCGCCGCCGAACCGCTGGCGTTATCGTCCGCCCCGGGCGCATAATTATTAGGGCTGCCGTTGACGAATGAAGTCGAATCCAGATGGGCGGTCAGCAGTACGATCCGCTCCGGATGGGTCAGCCCAACTTGCTGGGCGAGCACGTTCCGCTTTTCATAGCCCGCGATGGGGTAATAGTCGTACCAGGTTGTCAGCCCGAGCGATTGGAAACGTTCATACGCGTAGCGCGTCGCTTTGTTGAGCGGGGTGGTCGTATAGGTGTAGCGTGTCAAGATCGTGTATGGCTGACCATCGACCTGCACCGGATGTTCGCCGCTCAGCCCGCCGACCAGGTCGTACAGGTCGCTAGACTTAAGCTGGCTGACCATTTCCTGCACCAGCGTGCTGGGCGTGATCGCCGCCGGCATCGCCGCGGTCCTGGGTTGGGCGGGGGGGACAATGCGCGGGCGTTCGACCAGCGGCGTCAGGTCCAGACCGAGCGCCGCGAGGACGCCGTTTTGTTCGACCGTTCCGCGCGCCAGCCCGAAACTGCCTTCCACCAGCAGCAGGTCCGCGGCGCTGCCGGCTTTTTCGAGGTTTGAGGCTGATCCATACAGCAGCGTATAGCCCGACGAGGCGATTTGCGGATCCAGGATCGTCACCACAAAGCCCTGCCCGGTCAGCGCCTGGATTGCCAGCAGGTCAGCCGCTGCGAGCAGGTACGGCTGGCTTTCGGCGCTGTAAAGCTGCTCGTAGAGCGGCAGATCCAGCGCGATCAGCGCGGCAATCGCCGCCTCGCCGCCCGGGTCGATGCGCACGAGCACCATGTCTCTTTTCGCGACCGGGGGCGTCTGGAGTTGACTCGCCGCCAGGGGGGATAGCAGCAAGGTTATGCCAAGCAAGGCGTTGCCAATAATGTTAATTTTCATATTGGGCTCCTTCAAGCCAGGCTGGTGAAAGCTTCTCTTCTACGAGCCGATAGCTGAACACCTCTGCAAACGCAGCCAGAATTGCCTCTTCCACCTGTGCGAGGGCGGGCACGGGGTCCAGTATCTCAGCCAGGCTGGCGGCTGGATAGCCCTTCAGCCCGCAAGCCACGATCCCATCCCAAAAGCGCATTTCCGGGTCAACGTTGAGGGCGAACCCGTGACGGGTTACGCCGCGCGCGTCCACTTTAACCCCAATCGCAGCGATCTTGGCTGGCTGGGGATCCGATCCAATGCTGACCCACACGCCGGATTTGCCATTCAGCCGGGCGGCGGGCACGCCCAGCCGATCCAGCGCCCGGATCAGGGTCTCTTCGAGCCGTCTCAGGTAGCCGATGTAATCCGCGCGGGGCAAGCCTGCCGCGGTGGACGTTGTTTCGTCCTGGATCGTTCCGGCTCGAACCGGGCCCAGCGGCAGAAGCGGGTAGCCCACCACCTGTCCGGGCCCGTGATAGGTCACGTCCCCGCCGCGGTCCACCCACAGCAGCTCCACCCCCTCCCGCTGGAGCGCCTCCGCCCCCCACAGCAGATTTTCGATCTGTCCGCGCCGCCCAAACGTATAGATGTGCGGATGTTGCAGCAACAGCAAAGCCGGGCTGCGCTGCCCCGCGCCGATCAGCTTTGCCAGCCTTTCCTGAAGCTCCCAAGCGGGGCGGTACGGCACGATCCCCAGGCGGGAAACCATACAGATTTCCGTCATGATATTAAAGTATAACCCACCCTAAGACAAGCGCAGCCCTGGCTTATCCGCGGCGCGCCGCGCGATTAATACATCGCTCATATTAAACGTTGATACGATTCCAACACAGCCTTTTTATAATTCAGCTTGCCAATGGTCGTGCAATCTGCACGCTTTTTGGATCGTACTTATTGTTAAAACGGAGCATAATATATGGACCTGGATAAATTCACTCAAAAGTCTCAAGAGGCGCTGCTCGCGGCGCAGCGTCTGGCGGAGGAACTGCACCACCAGCAAATCGAGCCGGCTCACCTGCTGCTTGCTTTGCTGCGCCAGGAGGACGGCGTCGTTCCAGCGCTGGTCACCCGCGTGGCGGGCAGCCCGGCAGCCCTGCGCGAGGAGGTCTATCAGGACCTGGGAAACCGCCCCAAGGTTTATGGCGCGGCGTCTCAGGTGGGGCTGGCGCGCCCTACTTCCGACGTACTCGATGGCGCAGCCCGCTACGCCAAGGGCATGCAGGACGATTATGTTTCAGCCGAACATATTCTGCTCGCCCTGGCTGATAGCGTTGAAGGCAAGCGCTTGAGCCAGTACGGTCTCAACAAGGACGCCATCCTGAGGGCGCTTATGGCAATCCGCGGCTCGCAGCGCGTTACCTCGCAGACCCCCGAAGAGACTTATCAAGCGCTCGAAAAGTTCGGGCGTGACCTGACCGCACTGGCGCGCCAGGGCAAGATGGATCCGGTCATCGGGCGCGACGAGGAGATCCGCCGGCTCGTTCAGATCCTCTCACGCCGCACCAAGAACAACCCGGCGCTGATCGGCGACCCCGGCGTGGGCAAAACCGCCATCGTCGAGGGTTTGGCTCAGCGCATGGTCAATGGCGACGTGCCGGAAGGCTTGAAGAACAAACGCCTGATCCAACTCGACATGGGCGCGTTGATTGCCGGCGCCAAGTATCGCGGCGAGTTCGAAGAGCGCCTCAAAGCCGTCCTCAAGGAAATCACCGACGCGGCGGGGGAGATCATCTTGTTTGTCGATGAGATGCACACGGTGATCGGCGCCGGCGCCGCCGAGGGCGCGATGGATGCCAGTAACATGCTGAAGCCGATGCTGGCGCGCGGCGAACTGCACCTGATCGGCGCCACCACCCTGGACGAGTATCGCAAATATGTCGAGAAAGACCCGGCGCTGGAACGCCGTTTCCAGCCTGTTTTGGTTGAAGAGCCAAGCGTGGAGGAGACCATCAGCATCCTGCGCGGCCTCAAAGAGCGCTATGAAGTCCATCACGGGGTGCGCATCACTGACCCGGCGGTCATCGCCGCCGCCACCCTCTCCAACCGGTACATCAGCGACCGCCACCTGCCCGACAAAGCCATCGATCTGATCGATGAAGCCGCAGCCCGTCTGCGCACCGAGATCGATTCCAAGCCGCAAGCTCTCGACGAGGTCGACCGCCAGGTGATGCAGCTCGAGATCGAGCGGGAAGCCCTTAAAAAAGAGCGCGACAAAGCCTCCAAAGAGCGGCTGGGGCGCATCGAGAAAGAGCTGGCTGACCTTAAAGAGCGTTCTCACGAGCTTCAAACCCGCTGGCAGACCGAAAAGGAAGCCATCTCTAACCTGCGGGAAACCAAAGAGCAGATCGAACACGCCCGGGTCGAGATCGAGCAAGCCGAGCGCCACAACAATTACGAAGCAGCTGCCCGGCTGCGTTACGGCACCATGACCGAGCTCGAGCAAAAACTCGCCGAAGGCGAGCAGCGCCTCAAGTCGCTCCAGGCTGAAGGCGCCTTGCTCAAAGAAGAGGTGGACGCCGAAGAGATCGCCGCCATCGTTGCGCGCTGGACCGGCATCCCGGTCTCGCGGCTGATGGAGGGCGAACTCGAAAAGCTCGTCCATATGGAAGCGCGCTTGCAGGAACGCGTCGTGGGGCAGCCCGAAGCGCTGCGGGTTGTCGCGAATGCCGTGCGGCGCGCGCGCGCCGGTCTGCAGGACCCCAACCGACCTATTGGTTCGTTCATCTTCCTCGGACCCACCGGCGTGGGCAAGACCGAACTGGCGCGCGCCCTGGCGGAATTCCTCTTCGACGACGAGCACGCCATGGTGCGCATCGACATGAGCGAGTACCAGGAGAAGCACACCGTCTCACGCCTGGTCGGCGCCCCGCCCGGCTATGTGGGTTACGAGGAGGGTGGTCAGCTCACCGAAGCGGTGCGCCGCCGCCCCTACAGCGTGGTGCTCTTCGACGAGATCGAGAAAGCCCACCCCGAAGTCTTCAACGTGCTTTTGCAGCTTTTGGATGACGGGCGGCTCACCGACGGTCAGGGACGCACGGTCGATTTTCGCAACACGGTTGTGATCATGACCTCCAACCTCGGCAACGAACTCTGGATGAAACGGAACGGGAGCGAAAGCCCAGAGCCGGTCGCGCGCGACCAGGTGACGCGCCTGCTCCAGGCGCATTTCCGCCCCGAGTTTCTCAACCGCATCGATGAGATTGTGGTCTTCCACAACCTCACCCGGCAGGATCTGGCTGCTATCGTGGAGATTCAACTGCGGCATGTGTCCGCGTTGCTGGCGGAGCGCGGCTATCAACTCGAAGTGAGTCCAGCGGCGCGTGCCTATCTGGCAGAGGCGGGTTACGATCCCGATTTCGGCGCCCGCCCGCTTAAGCGCTTGATCCAGCGCGAGGTCCAGGATCCGCTGGCGATGCACATTCTTTCGGGGGATTTCCCCGAAGGCGCGCACATCCGCGTCGACCGCGGCGAACAAGGGTTATCCTTCGCCGCGGCGCCGGTGGGTGAAGTTAGCGTGCCTTGATCGGGGGTGGCGCAGTTAAGGATACATCTGCAACTGCTGTTGAAGATTGATCAGAGCCGTTTGTGGGATGCGGATCAACCCTTGATTGGTGCGATCCAGGTCGACGACCAGTATAAAAACCATTGAAAGGATCAGAATCATCCCGATCAGCGCCATTAAGTTCCGTTTCCCGGTATAGCTGCCGTGCACCCCAATCAACACCAGCGTCAGCGCTCCCATAATATAGAGTCCTACGACAATGATTGGCGGTACCCGGATTTCCAACTCATAGTTGACCCGGGAAACATGTAGGTCTGTCATTGCGTCCAATGCTGAGATATACAAAGCGACGATGGGTGTCGGGTTCTGTTGGGTGCCGACCACCGCCTTCTTCCACAGTTCCTGCTGGATATGCTCGGATCGCTGGATCGCCATTTCTCGATTTTCCGGTTCAAGCGCTTTCAGACGCAAATCCACATACTCGCGCAGCAGATCGCGCGATTCGCTCGCGATGGGTTCCTCGAGAAAAACGGTCTTGTGATACGTGGATTCGATCGCGTTTGCTTCCGAGACAACCAAATCGAAACGTGTGAGCAGCAGGTTGATCTCGATGCCTGTGATGAACGCCAGCATGAACCCCAGCAAAGCCAGGGAAGCCCCTACCAGCGTCCCCACGCCGACCTCTGCCCGATCGGGCCAGCGGCTTTGCACCCAGCCTCCCATCCGGTAGCCGGCTTCGTCTGCCAACCACAGCAGAACGATCGTGAAGAGAAAGATCAGCCAGATTAACAATGTATCCGGTAGTTGGTTGTTTGGCATGGTTTCACCCTCTCTGACGGTGGTTGTTAATTCTATCGCTCCAGTGAATGGCGCAATTTTACTATATCCTGAAAGCGATCCTCGGTTAGAAAAATTCCTTAAAAATGTGACCTTTTTGGCTTTTCCGCATCAAAGAAAGTGAAAGGCAATTGGTGGAGATTCCTTTCGTAAGGTTTGCAAGCAACCAAACGTAGCAAACCGGGGCGCGCCAGGCGCCCCGGTTTTGTTGTAACCTTTAGCATGACCTTGCATCTAATGGATAAATCGATCTCCGGTTAAGCGGTTTCAATAGCCCCGAGTGTTCAGGAGTGAAAATTGCACGAATCCAACGAAACTTTTTTCGAGCGCCTGCGCCAGAACCCACGCCCGGTTGTGGTGGATTTCTGGGCATCCTGGTGCGGACCCTGTAAAGCCGTCGAGCCGGCGCTGAAAAAGCTCGGTGTGGAATATGACGGGCGGGTGGACCTATGGAAGGTCAACGCCGACGAGCAGCCCGACTTGCTGCGCGGCCTCAAAATCTACGGTATCCCCACCCTGATCGGTTTTAACGCCGGTCAGGAAGTCACCCGCCTCAGCGGCGCGGCTGGATACACTGCGCTGGCTGAGGTGTTCGACTCGGCGCTCAGCGGCGCGCCGGTCGAGCGCGCCGCGGTCCCGCTCACGCTAATCGACCGTATTATTCGCATTGCCATCGGCGGCGCCCTCATTTTTTTGGCTTACAACGGCGGCTTCAGGGGTATTTTCTTACTCCTGGCAGGGTTAGGTGCGGTGGCGCTCTTCAGCGCGGTTTACGACCGCTGCCCGATCTGGCAGGCGATTGCCCCTCGACTAAAGGCGCTCTTCTCTCCTAAAACTTCATAATTTGGGCAGTACGATCGATTCCTGCTTCTGATATTTCCCCTTCTTGTCCGCATACGAGGTCGTGCACACCTCGTCCGCCTCGAAAAAGAGCACCTGGGCGATCCCCTCGTTGGCGTAGATGCGGGCGGGGAGCGGCGTAGTGTTGGAGATTTCAAGCGTGACGTAACCTTCCCACTCAGGCTCGAAGGGCGTCACGTTTACGATGATCCCGCAGCGCGCGTAGGTGCTTTTCCCCAAACAGATCGTCAAAACCTGGCGGGGAATGCGAAAATATTCGATTGTTCGGGCAAGCGCAAACGAGTTCGGCGGGATCACACACACCTGTCCCTTGTAATCCACCATCGATTTAGGATCGAAATGCTTCGGATCCACCACCGCTGAATAGACGTTGGTGAAGATCTTGAACTCATCCGCCACGCGGATGTCGTACCCGTAAGACGACACCCCATACGAGATTACGCCATCCCGCACCTGGCTGTCGGCGAAGGGTTCGATCATGCGCTGCTCCAGTGCCATCTTGCGGATCCAGTGGTCAGGTTTTAGTCCCATAAAATTCCTCCCGAAATCAATATATGGATGATTAAGTGCAACGCGCCTTAATTATCAAGCCGAAAAGTGAACACGGTGATCTGCGCCGGGAAGATTTGCACCAGCTCCTGGCGCAGCCCTCCCAGCGCGAACGTGATCCGGTATAGCCCGGCGGGCAGGTCTCCGAGCCCAAAACTCTCCTCGAACGGCGGCTGGCCGCGCAGTCCTTTTTCTTGATAGGTCCGGGTCGAGACCTGAAAATCGCTCGGCTCGTCTGCTCCGCCTGGCAGATGCTCCAGCACAATGCTGTCCATTTCCAGGCTGTTGCCAAAATGGTCAAAAAAGCTGCCTACCAGCGCCCCGCTCAACTGCCCGTCCTTTCCGGGCTGGGGCGCCAGCCAGAGCGCCGGGTTGTGCGCGGCTTGGTAGCTGTTTTCTCCGATCCGCACCTCTAAGTGCAGATGGCTGCCGGTCGCAATCCCCGCCATTCCCACTTTGCCGATCGCTTGTCCGGCGGCGACTGCCTCGCCTGGGGCGACCTCGATCGCGGAGAGATGACCGTAGAGCGTATAGAACGGACCGCTCAACGCCGGGAAGGCTTTCCGCAGCGCCTGAGGCAGTTCGTGCTCGATCACGATCAGGTTGCCGTAGAAATTCGAATAGGGTCCGTAATACGTGATCGGCCACTCGCCGTGCGCCGAGGTGGGGTCAAGGTCGGTTCCGGCGACCACGACGGTGCCATCTGCCGCCGCCAGCACCGGCGTGCCGTACGCGTTCAGAAATTCCACCCCGTGGTGCGGGTCGCGCATCCCCGATTGAGTGCTGCCAAACGGGTAGCTCAGATCGATCTGGTCGTTGGCGGGCGGGTCGATCGGTCGCCTTAAAAACAACAATCCGCCATAACGGCAGGTCTCGTCTTGGCACACGATTTCTGCGCCTGCCGCCGCAGGAGTGGGCGGGGTTGTTGGCGCAGCGATGGGGGAGGGCGGCGCGGCGGTCGTCGCGATTGGCGCATCGGTTGGGCCGGGCGGCGGCTGCGATGTTTCGCTGGGACGCAGGTTTCCCGGGACGCAGATCTCGCTCGCGGATTGATCCTCAGGACACTCGTCGGTTGGAGCCGGCGCGGTCGGGCTGACCGCGTTCGAGGGCTCCAAGGTTGGCTGCGAGGGAGCGAGACCGCTGGTCATGCAGCCCGCCCCGACCAACGCCGCGCCCGCCAGGAGCGCAAAAACCCGTGCCAACGGCTGTCTGGCGCTTCGCCTTGTCCGTCCGACGCCCAACCTCATGCGCGCTAGATGCCCCCGCGCTGCTGGACCTGGCTGCGGATCTGCGCTTCTACTGCGTCCGCCTGCTGCTCGATCGCGCTCAGGCTGGCGAGCAGCGCTGCGCCGGACGCCGGATCGCTCAGGCTGTTCACATTGATGCGCACATTGTAGCCCGCGCCGGTCAGCGCAGCCCGACCCAGGGCTACCCCGGTAGCTCCATCACTGATGGAGTTGATGTTACCCAGGGTTGCCGTCTGCCCGGCGATCTCCATCACGCGCAGCGCCATCCGGGCGGTATCCAGCGGCACCTGCGCCGCTCCCAGCGTAGCCCGGTCAATTGCCTGCTGGCGCAGCGCCGCCTCTTCGTCCGTGTCGCGCGGCAGTTTGAACGTTTCCATCACCGCCCGAAAAGCCTGAGCGTCCTTTTCGATCATCCCCTTGAGATCCCCGCGCAACTGTTCCGCTTCGGCAAGCAAAGCGGTCATCTGCGGCTCTACCTCGGTGTACTTCTTCTTCCCCAGCGTCAGGCGGGCGACCATTGCCGCCAGCGCGGCTCCGGCGGCTCCGGCGTAAGCTGCCGCCGACCCCCCGCCCGGCGCAGGCGTGCTGTCCGCCAGCACATCCAGGAAGTCCTCCGAGGCGCCCGGCGCAGATTGCTGCTGGGCGGCTGCCAGCCGGTATTCCAGGATCTGCTCAGGCTCGAACTGATCAAGCTGCAGGTGCCAGCGCGCCGCGTCGATTAATGCCTCTTGCGGGATCAGACCGACCAACTCGCTGTGCCGGATGCTCACGCCATAACGGGCAGCCTCGCGGCGGATCAACTCGACCACGCGGGCGATCGGTGTGGCGCGGAAATTGGTCAGGTTCATCGAAACCTGCGCCATGCCCTCTACCAGCAGCCCCAACCCCTTGACGTAGCGCAGCCCGCCCGAAGAATGGCGCACCGCCTTGGCGATTTGCTTGGCAATGTTCACATCGCTGGTCGTGAGGTAGACGTTGTAGGCGATCAGCGGCTGGCGCGCCCCGATCACGGTCGCCCCGGCGGTCCCCATCCGTTTGGGTCCAAAATCCGGCTCGCGTTCGGGGTTGGTTTCGATTTCTGCTTTGAGCGCTTCGTACTCGCCGCGGCGGATGTTCTCCAGGTTTTTACGCTCGGGTCGGGCAGCGGCTTCTTCGTATAGATAGACCGGGATATGCAGTTCCTCCCCCACCCGCCTGCCCAGGCGCCGGGCGATCTGAACGCACTCCGCCATGCTGATGCCGCGAATTGGCACGAACGGCACGACATCCGTCGCCCCAATGCGCGGGTGCTCCCCTTGGTGTTCGTCCAGGTTGATCAACTCTGCCGCTTTTTTTATCGCCCGGAAAGCCGCCTCTTCAATCGACTCCGGTCCGCCAACAAAGCTCAGCACGGTACGGTTGTGATCCAGGTCGGAGTGCCGGTCGAGCAGGCTGACTCCCTCAACCGAGCTGATCGCTTGCATGATCGCCTCCACCACCTCTGGGCGGCGGGCGTCTGAAAAATTGGCAATACATTCGACAATTGGTGTGGACATAGGACTCCCTTGTTGTGAATCGGACGCCCTATTATAACCAGTTTCACCAGGCAGGCGCTCTAAATGCGCCCAATTTCCATGGGTTACGCAGCGTCAGGCGCGCAGGGCGCGCAGTTTTTCGATCAGTTCCTTCTCCGCCTGACTGAGCTTGGTAGGCAGTTGCACCTGGACCGTTGCCAGCAGGTTGCCGCGTTCTTCGGGGTGTTTGAGCTTTGGCATGCCCAGCCCGCGCAGCCGGAAGACCTGCCCGTTCGAAGTCCCCTCGGGGATCGTAAGTTCGACCGGTCGTTCGAGCGTTGGGATCATCACCTTGCCGCCCAGCAGCGCGGTGTACAGATCCAGCGGCAGGCTCACCCGCAGATCGTCCCCCTCGCGGGTAAACGTTGGATGAGGTCGCACCTCGACCTTCAAAAACAGGTCGCCCGCTTGCCCGCCGCCCATGCCAACTCCGCCTTGCCCGCTGAGCCGGATTTTCGAGCCGGTTTTCACGCCGGGCGGGATGCGCGCTTCGATCTTGCGCCCATCCTCCCATTGCAGGTTCATGGTCGTGCCGCGGTAGGCGTCTTCGAGGCTGATCTGCACCGGGTGCTCGGCGTCCTGCCCGCGCATTGTGCGCGTCTGGGTTGAGCGCGCTTGACCGCCGCGCGCCGCGCCGCTGCGCCCGCCCATACTCCCGAACAACGTCTCGAAGAAATCCGAGAAGCCGCCCATCCCCCCGAAACTCGCCCCAAAGCCCCCGCCCAGGATTTGCTCCAGTTCCTCGGGAGTGACGGTGCGCGTGTAGGTCTGCCCGCCCGGCCGGGCGCTCCATTGGTTCCAATCGAAATCCTCTGGTCGTCCGCCGCCGCGCTCGTACTGCTGCCAGGATGAACCAAATTGGTCGTACTTCTCGCGCTTTGCCGGATCTGAGAGCACTTCGTAGGCTTCGTTGACCTCCTTGAATTTTTCCTCAGCCCTCTTATCTCCCGAGTTCATATCGGGGTGGTACTGCCGCGCCAGCTTGCGGTAAGCTTTTTTGATTTCGTCTTTTCCGGCGGTTTTGTTCACGCCGAGGGTTTTGTAATAGTCTTTATATTCCATCAAACTGGCTCCAGTCTGTTCAATTCTACATGGCAGTTCTTTCTCTATTTTACGTTAAAAAAACAAACCTGCCAGACGCCGCAGCCCATTTTTACAAACCTCATATATTTCACTAGCCGAATTCTTACACTCGCCCTTTATAGTTGGGCATAGTGAAACGATTAGTTCCCGCGAAAAACGCAAGGAGGTTTTGATGATGTACCGCAGATATCGTGTTCCCAATACCTGGCGCGAAGTGGATCGCTTGCAGCGTGAAATGAACCGCTTGTTCGAAGACTACTACCCCGCTCGAGTGCGCCGCGCTCCCGCGTTCCCAGCGCTCAACGTCTGGTCGAACGAGGACGGCTTGAGCATCACCGCTGAGGTCCCCGGCGTCAGCCCGGAAGACATCGACATCAGCGTGGTCGGCGACACCCTCACACTGAGCGGCGAGCGCCGCCGGGACGAGCTAAAGGAAGGCGCCCGCTACCATCGCCAGGAGCGCGGTTACGGCAGCTTCACCCGCTCGCTCCAACTCCCCTACATGGTGGACGTCAATAAAGTCCACGCCACTTTCCAGGACGGCGTTCTGAACGTCGAGCTTCCCCGCGCCGAGCAGGACAAGCCGCACAAGATCGCTGTCAAGAGCGCCTGATAGCAACAGAATTCGAACGTAATTATTTGGAGGTTAAAATGGCTGAAGCCCAAACTTTGCAGGTTGAAAAAGAAGAGATTGACAACGCCGAAGATACCGAGCGCACCCGCGATCAGGCTTGCTTCCTGCCCCGCGCGGATATCTACGAGATGGACGATCAGATTGTGATCGTGGCGGATATGCCCGGCGCCGATAAGAACTCGATCGACGTGACGCTGGAAAAGAACATCCTCACGATCAACGCCGCTGTTGATCCCGTTATCCCTCAGGGCTACGCCCTGCAGGCGGCTGAATACGAAGTGGGTGATTATCACCGCACCTTCCGCCTCTCGAACGAGATCGATCGCAGCAAGATCGAAGCAGTGGTGAAAGACGGCGTGCTGCGGCTCTATCTAACCAAAGCCGCCGAAGCAAAAGCCCGCAAGATCAGCGTCAAAGCCGGTTGAAATCCGCTGAGCGGGTCAAACCGCGACAATTAGAGAGACAAGAACCCCGCCGATGTGCTTTCGGTGGGGTTTTTTATATGGGGGGAGGAGTTGCGCTGTTCGATCAGCGACAACGCCATCCGCTTTTTGTTCAGAGAAAATCAGATGTGCTTAAATCCTAAAAAAAATCCTGATACCCTTGACATATAGATAAACGTCTATTAGAATATGCGGCGTATTGAAGGTTATCAATATGTTTGAGCCGACCAATTCTGTAACTTTCGCTAAAGCTCTGGCAGACGATACTCGCCAGAAGATTATGAGCCTGTGCTGCTGTTGTTGGATAAGCGTTGGGGAAATAGTCGATGCCCTCAATGTCTCGCAGCCCACCGTCTCTCACCATCTCAGCCTCCTGCGCTCAGCCGGGCTGGTCAACGTGCGCCGGGAGGGCAAACAGGTCTACTACTCCCTTAACCAGTCCCGCATGGCTGCGGGTTGCTGCTCTCTGGCTGAAACGTTCGCCCCCGACCATGAGTTGACCCTCGTTTCAAACGAGAGGTAAAAATTTTTTTGATCATGTATAGAAACATGTCGATATACCAATAATATAGAAAGGGAATGAATATGTCTGCACAAAACCCCTCCGAAGATGTCCGCCCATACGTGCGCGGGCACTATGGAAAAATCGCTGAGAACTTCGCTTCTGAAAGCGCAGCGAACTGCTGTTCACCTGCCAATTCGAGTCGCAGCAATTCAGAGAGCCGGCGAATCCAGCTCTATGAGACCTCCGATGTAAACCTGCTTCCTGCGGAGGTGACTGGTCTCTCTCTTGGGTGCGGCGACCCAATCACCCCGGCGGAACTGTTGCCCGGACAGACCGTGCTCGACCTGGGCTCCGGTGGCGGAATCGATTGCTTTCTGGCAGCCCGTCAGGTCGGTCCATCCGGCTATGTGATCGGTGTGGATATGACACCTTCCATGCTCGAAAAGGCGCGCCTCAATAAAAGCAAGCTGAATGCCGATAATGTCGAGTTTCGCTTAGGTGAGATAGAGCATTTGCCCGTCGCCGATGCCAGTGTGGATGTTATTATCTCCAACTGCGTGATCAACCTTAGCCCGGATAAACCTCAGGTGATGCGCGAGTCTTACCGGGTGCTCAAACCCGGTGGCAAGCTAGCTGTGAGCGACATGGTTATTGACGGTCCGCTTCCAGAAGAGGTCAAATCCAGCCTGAGCGAGTGGGCGGGCTGCGTCGCTGGAGCGCCAGACAAACAGGAATATATTCGCTTCATCCAGGAGGCTGGTTTTATCGATATTCAACTCACCCCGGTATACCTGCCACGCGAGACGGTTGACGAGGCTGTGAAATCACTTGACACGGCTTTGCAGCAAGAGGTCGCTGCCGACGAGAATCTCTACCAGACGGTGTTTAGCGCCCGCCTCACTGCCCGCAAGCCAGATTAGCCGGCTTTCGTGCCAGCCCGGCGGCTGAGTATGAAGCAGGCGCTTACCGGCGCGCCTTCAGCCGCTCGACTTTGGATGATTTCTACGGGCGTTTTGCAGCGTCTTTTTTAGTCACCCAGCTCATATCCACTCTCGATCAGTTCCCTCAACTGCTGGGTGAAGCGCGCTGCCGGTGCGCCATCGACGATGTCGTGATCGACGCTGATCGTAACGCTCAGGTACTCGCGGATCTCGATCCGACCTTCCACCACGCCCGGCTTCTCGGCAATGCCGCCCAGGGTGACCTGGAGCGTGTGGTTCGGTACGGGTATCCCCCAACCTGCTCCGCTGCCAAACATTCCGATTGCCGTTACGATCACCGTGCCGAAATACTCCTTCAACCAGCGCGGGTTCTTGAAAAGTATCCCATAAAACAAGCGCCTGACGATTCCAGGCAACTGCACAAACCAGCCGATGAACTGCGCTTCCTGGCTGGCTGCATGTCCGGCTTGGAAGGCGCGGATTTCCGCGTGCAGCTCGCGCAGCGGCTTCTTGTTTACTGCTCGGATGATGTGGGGTCGGATCAGCTTGCGCCCCTCCACTTCGACCTCGAAGAGCGTGCTCACATCCACTTCGTCAAAGATCACGAGCTGACCGCGCCAGTTGCGGCAGGCGTGCATGGACTTGTTCGTCTCGAGCGCTTTCCCGAGGCAGGCAAGCACGAACGCCGTGAAGGAGAGGGTCTCGCCACGGCGCGCTTTGTATTCGCGAATCGCCTGGCGCGCCTGGGTTACGTCAAATTCCACCAACCCGTGGATGATATGCTTCTGGCGCCCCATGCGCCCGCCGTCCACCATCAGGCGCCGGATCTTGGGGTAAGGCTGAATTGTGTAGCCCTCGTTTTCTTTGCTCATTGCTCATGCTCCCAGGCACTCGCGTAGGATTTCTATCGCATTTCCAACGCCGTCCTCAGCGCGGATCGCCTCCCCCAAACTGGCAGCCCGCCGTTTAATCTCTGGCTGCGAGACTGCCGCCTCGATCGCGTTTGCCAGCCTCTCGGCGGTCAGTTTTTTCATTGGGATCGGTTCCGGTCCCACCCCCAGCGCGCGGACGCGCTCTCCCCAAAAGGGTTGGTCCATCATAAACGGCAAGATCACCGAGGGCGCGCCGGCGCGCAGACCTTCTGCAGTCGTCCCCGCGCCGCCGTGATGCACCACCGCCGCCATGCGCGGGAACAACCAGCCGTGGGGCGCGGAATCGATCACTAGCACGCGCTTCGGTACAGCGACTGCGCGCATCCCGCCCCAGCCCGTCAGCAGCAGTCCGCGCCGCCCGGTTTTTGCCAGCGCCTCGAGCACAATTTTTGCCAGCCGCTCCGGGTTCTGCCCCGACATGCTGCCAAACCCCACATAGACGGGCGGTTCGCCAGCTTCCAGGAACGCCTCCAGCTCTGGCGCAGGCTGCCACCCCGGGCTGTCGTCCGGCAGCCAGTAACCGGTGATGCGCACACTTTGGGGCCAGTCCGGCGGCTGATGAATTACATGAGAGCTGTATGCGCCAAGCAGCGGCGTCGAGCGCAGAATCTTGTGGAAATCCGCGGCGGAATAAGCGGCTAGCCCATAGCGCCGCCGAAAGCTGTTCACCGGACCCCGATACCATTGCCAGATCACCTGCAGCATGGCAATCCCCGCCAGACGATTGTGCAGCCCGCCGAGGCTGCGCTGCACCAGCCAGCCTGGAGCTGGAAAAGCGCGGGTCGGAAGCAGGGGAGTTGGCTCCACGTGGATCAGCGGGAGGTCTCGAATTTCTGCAATCGACTTTGTGAATGGCGCGAATACCGCCAAAGCGATCAACGCGGCAGCGCCCTGGCAGGCATCGCAGGCATCTTCCGCCATGCGGAGCGCGACCGGTTCGAGCATGGCGCGCATGGCGCGAATGGAGCGGATAGGGTTGGCGCTGCCCGATTCCATGAATTTGCGCCCGGTCTCGCCAGCCATGATCGACTGGACATCACCCCGCAGCGGGTGAAAGTTCAGGTTGTTTTCTTGAGCGAAGCTGGCAAAATTCTCGGGAGCAGCCAGTAAAACATCATAACCAGCGCGCCGCAGCGCCTTGCCCAACACGACACACGGCTGGACATCGCCGCGTGAGCCGGCGGCAAAGACCGTGATGCGCTGCCCCGAACCCCGGTTCATGGGCTATGTTATACCAGATTCGGGTTGTATTCTGATGACTCTGATGCTCACGCTCCACCCTTAAATTGTAAAATCGGCGCAGCTCAGGCATGTTTAACCAACCCAACCTTATCGGTATA